>NZ_JAUBUG010000039.1:0-67966 GCF_036705345.1 Microcoleus sp. B3-D2 | reverse complement strand
AACGTATTAAATTTAAGTCCCATCACCCTACTTAATCTTTTGTTACATACTTGTGATTTTCCCCGCCGACCTACTTAAAAGAGGTAGCAAAAATTCTTTACAGAAATACAGATTCAACCCAACTGTCAAATTTTGAAAGTATCGAAAAATCTCTTCGTCAAAAAATATTATCAGAAGTGGGGCCAGAATTAGGTAGCTTTTTTTTTCAACAGCATCAGGAATTAAAACCGGAAGAACGCGAACAGTAAAATCTGTAGTTGGGTCGCTCCGGATTACAAATAATCAGGCGGAATATTTCGGGTTAAAACCTTATAGTCAACTTAGTCCCATGATGGAAAAGTGTGCTCTGATAATCAGAAATAATGAGTCTTATCAAAAAGGAGAACAAGATTTAGAAACATTCACAGGAATCCCAGTTGCTCATAGTACGTTACAGAGATTAGTAAAACGACAAGAATTTGAATTGCCTACATCTAAACAAGGAGTCCAAGAAATTACCTTAGATGGAGGTAAAGTCAGGCTACGCAACGAAAACAAGGGTGAGCCATGTTATTGGAAAGATTATAAAGCCCTGTGTTTAGATAATGTTTATTGCGGAGCCTTTTTTCAAAATAATCAAGATTTAATTGATTGGAGTAATAGCCAAAAATTGCTACATCCTATGTATTGCATAGGAGATGGTCATCCGGGAATTTGGAACTTATTTCAATAAATTGGAGCGCCTGAACAAAGGCAAGAAATCTTAGATTGGTATCATCTGAAAGAAAATCTCTACAAAACAGGAGGTTCAGCAAAACGAGTAAAGCAAGCAGAAAATCTGTTGTGGTCAGGTCAAGTTAATGAAGTTATTAATTTATTTAAATATTTGAAAAAAAAAGGATTTAAAACCTTGTGTAATTATTTAGATTTCCATCGCAACCGAATAGTTAACTACCGATTATATAAAGAAGAATCTTTAAGTTCTATCGGTTCTGGAACAGTGGAATCAACGATTAAACGAATTGGACGCTTGGGTGAAACTATCGGGAGCGCAGTGGAATATCGAGAGTGTTTCCTCTATCCTTTCTCTTCGCTGTGCTTATCTCAATGGTCAACTTTCTACTTGATGTATCTGCAAAAGTGAGATGCACCCGTTACTCCCTCCCCGCTGGTTCGGGGAGAGTTGGGGTGGGGTAAAACATTTACGATTCCTGTAAGGATTGCTATGTAGTTTAATTTTTGATAAGATGACTGAAGCAACCCTAGTGCAACATAAGGTTGTAGTTTTGCTTAGTGTTTCTCTAATTTATACGCAGTAAACCGGGGGCAAAAATCTTTATTCCAAAAGCTTACTCTACACTGAATATGCCTTTTATCAGTTGGGGAAGTTCAATGTAATTGGTGATTGGTAATTGTAGGTGGGGTAGAAGGAAGAGAAACCCCATCTACAATTACTATTAACACTCAAATTCCCAAGTCAAAAATCCCAAGTCAAAAGTTAACAGTCAACAATTAATTGTTAACTGTTGACTGTTAAACTGAATGCCTGTACCGAACTCGCTAGGAACTGCGTGAATGGCTGTTCAGTCTCTCGATTTAGAAGTTTTGGAGAGCTTACCTTCAAAAGGTTGAACTCCACTATTTGGATAGTTGTCATCGCTGGGGCTAAAAATCCGCACCGCTGCTTCCGAAACGTAACGCATCGCGTTTGCCAAAGATTTAGAAAGATTCATAGAATCTGCCTCTCTTAATCTGGGTTCTGATACTTATTAGATTACTCGGATTTTTGGGCTATGGATGACTTTAGCAATATTTATTTGAATTACTTATTGGTCTGCAACATTGAAGCAAGCTGAAGGTTTTAGGAATTACGCATTGTTGGACGATCGACCTTTTGCTGGTAGATTTTTCCTTGGTCAACTCAAGCTGTCGCGATCGCCCTCCCGACGCTCAGAAACCGGGTTGTCTAACTCTATTCAAAGGCTGCAAGGAAATATTTTCGCAAAAAACCGGGAACGCTTGAGTGTTTGTGCTTAATTCCTGAGTTTGTTAAATTAAATATTTATATTGGTTTTACCATAATATTAATGTACAAATTAACCGAAATCCGCTATGAAAGGGCATAATCAGCGAATTTCTCCGACAAATATATGTAATCTTTATCAAAGATTTACAAAAAGATATGGTGTTTGTCACTATAATTAAAAAAAAGAAGTTTGTCCGGGGTTTTTCTTATGAAAACTACCACAGAAAGCCTGCAGCTCACAGGTTTTGAAGAAATCTTAGAAGACCGGGAACTAACGGTTTCTTCAGCAGATTACAGCCTTTTGACCGATCTCTACCAGCTAACGATGGCCGCTTGTTATGTCGGGGAAGGGCTCGACGGGCGGGTCGCGAGTTTTGAATTATTCGCGCGCAGGCTGCCAGAGGGTTTTGGCTACGCGATCGCCATGGGTTTGGCCCAAGTTCTCGATTATTTGGAAAAATTTCGGTTTTCGCCGGCGCAAATAGAGGCTTTGCAGTCCACTGGGATTTTTGCCGGCGCCCCGGAGCGATTTTGGACTTTACTCGCCACAGCCCGCTTTACTGGCGATGTTTGGGCGGTGCCGGAGGGAACGGCGGTGTTTGCCAACGAGCCTCTGCTGCGAATTGAGGCTCCTCTGTGGCAGGCTCAGTTAGTGGAAACTTATTTATTAAATGCCATAAATTATCAAACTTTGATTGCGACGCGGGCAGCGCGGCTGCGCGATGTGGCGGGCCCGGAGGCTAAGTTGCTTGAATTCGGGACGCGCAGGGCTTTTGGGCCTCAAGCTGCTGTTTGGGCGGCTAGGGCTGCTCTGGCTGCGGGATTCGACGGAACTTCTAATGTTTTGGCTGCTTTGAAGTTGGGCCGCAAGCCTGTCGGTACGATCGCCCATGCTTTGGTAATGGCTGTCGCTGCCCTCGAAGGCAGCGAGAATCAGGCGTTTGCAGCTTTTCACCGCTATTTTCCGGGGGCGCCGCTGCTGATCGATACTTATGATACTGTGGCGGCGGCGCGGATGTTGGCCGATCGAGTAAACAGCGGTGAAATGCAGTTGGAAGGCGTGCGGCTGGATTCGGGCGATTTGGCGGTGCTGTCTCGGGAAGTTCGATCGATCCTTCCGGGCGTTCCTATTTTTGCTAGCGGCGATTTGGACGATCGAGAAATTGCGAAATTAAAAAGTAGCGGCGCTTGCATTGACGGTTACGGTTTTGGAACCAAGTTGGTCAGCGGTTCCCCTGTCAACGGTGTTTATAAGTTGGTGGAAATTGACGGAATTCCGGTGATGAAAGAGGCAAGCGGCAAGGTAACATATCCAGGAAGAAAGCAAATTTTTAGACATATTGAAAATGGGCAAATTCTCGGAGATTGTTTGGCATTGTCAGGAGAAAATATTAAAAATTGCGATTCTATACCATTAATGAAATTGGTTGTCAAGGACGGCAAACGAGTCCAGAACGAGGAAAGTTTGGACGATATCGCCAAACGAACTGCTGCTTCTGTCGCCAGTCTTCGACCCGAAACTCGCCAACTTGACAACCCAATTTCGTCGCAGGTGGAAATTTCTCCAGATTTGCAGAGTCTCACCCAAAAAACCCAAAAGAGTCATTAGTCAGTAGTCAACAGTCAACAGTCAACAGTCAACAGTGAACAATTACCCATTACCCATTACTCATTACCGATTCCCTATGCAGAAGATTGCTCTTTTTGGAACCAGTGCCGATCCGCCCACAGCAGGACACAAAACAATTCTGAGTTGGCTTTCCCAACATTTTGATTGGGTAGCAGTTTGGGCGTCGGACAATCCTTTTAAGTCGCACCAAACTTCTCTAGAACACCGATCGGCAATGCTGCTGTTAATGATTCAAGAAATTAATTCGCCCAGACACAATCTTTGCTTGCATCCAGAACTCAGCAGTCCGAGGACGCTAGAAACTGTGGAACAAGCAAGATTGCTGTGGCCGAATGCAGATTTGACGCTGGTAATAGGTTCGGACTTGGTGGGGCAACTGTCTCGCTGGTACAAATTTGAACAATTGTTAAAACAAGTGGACTTGCTGATAGTACCGCGACCCGGTTATCCCTCCGAACAATTAGATTTGTGGCAGTTGAGGCGGATGGGTGCAGACGTGGCGATCGCATCTTTGAGTGCTCCCAATGTTTCTTCTACTTCCTATCGGGAAACAGGAGACAGGGAAGCTCTGACTCCGACTATCGAAGATTACATCAATAGGGAGCATTTGTACGCATGGCACGAGGCACGAAAAAGGGCGAAGGTTGCTCATTAGCTGACTTTAAAGTAGGAGTAGATAATGTGATTTTCTCCGTCGATGCCGTGCAGAACCGCTTGTTGGTACTGTTGGTAATGCGGCAAGACGAACCGTTTATCGATTCTTGGAGTCTTCCCGGTACTTTGGTGCGGGACGGAGAGTCTCTTGAAAATGCGGCTTACCGAATTTTGTCTGAGAAAATTCGGGTAAAAAATTTGTATCTGGAGCAATTGTATACTTTCGGAGAACCGGGGCGCGATCCTCGGGAATTTACCAGGGGCGATCGCTATCTTTCGGTGAGTTATTTTGCTTTGGTTCGCTTTGAGGAAGCTGAGTTAATTGCTGGGAGTGTAGTCGCGGGTGTGGGCCACCGCGTCGGCGGCATTGCTTGGTATCCCGTGCAACAAGTTCCACAGCTTGCCTTCGATCACAATCAAATTCTCGAATACGGATACCGGCGACTGCGTAACAAACTTGAATACAGCCCGGTAGCTTTTGAAGTTTTGCCGGAACTTTTTACTTTGAGCGATTTGTATCAGCTTTATACAACTATTTTGGGGGAAAATTTTTCTGATTATTCTAATTTTAGAGCTCGATTGTTGAAATTGGGTTTTTTGTGCGATACCGGTGTTAAGGTTTCGCGCGGGGCGGGCAGGCCTGCTAGTTTGTACCGCTTTGATGCGGCCGCTTTTGCTCCTTTCAAAAATAAGCCGCTGGTGTTTATTTAGCTGTTCCTTGGATGACATTCCGGGAGCAATTTAGTAACATTAGAATAGAAGCTATTAAGGAGTGCAGGCTATGAAAGACCCTGATGAATGCGCTAATATTCACGAAGTTCGGGAGGAAATTGATATTATCGATCGAGAAGTGATCGAGGCTTTGAGCAAGAGATTTCAATACGTCATCGCTGCAGCAAGGTTCAAAACGAGTGAAGCTAGCGTTAAAGCGTTCGATCGCTTTCACGATATGTTACAGCAGCGGCGCGAGTGGGCTAAAGAGTCGGGTTTGAATCCTGATGTGGTTGAAAATATTTACCGGGATTTGGTAAATTATTATATTGAGGAAGAGTTGAAACATTACAAATCTAAGTAAGTTTTTGCTAGATTCAAATCTAGGACTATAGGAAAGTGAGTCCGCGCGGGCGGATTGTTAGCAATATTTATTAAGTGATTTGGTGATATGAAAATTGCGATCGCACAACTCAATCCTACTATTGGTGATATCTTTGGCAACTCCAACCTAATTCTGGAGGCTGCGAAAAAAGCTGAGGTTGAGGGCGCAAACTTATTGCTAACACCGGAACTTTCCCTGATCGGTTATCCGCCGCGCGATTTGTTAATCAATCCGAGTTTCATTGCAGATGCAGGTGAACAGTTGCTGCAACTGGCGCAAGCTTTGCCACCGGAGTTGGCAGTCATAGCAGGTACTGCCTTACCTAATGCTAATGCTGTTAAACTCGGCGGAAAATCATTGTTTAATAGCGCTGTTTTGTTGCAAAATGGCGCCGTCAAACAAGTTTTTCATAAACGCTTGTTGCCTACTTATGATGTATTTGATGAAGATAGATATTTTGAACCTGGAGAAAACAGCAATTACTTTTCTATTGGCGAACTCAAAGTCGGCGTAACAATTTGTGAAGATTTGTGGAACAATGAGGAATTTTGGGGTAAACGCAGTTACGCAGGCGATCCTGTTTCCGATTTGGCAAAATTGGGTGTAGATTTAGTGCTGAATTTGTCGGCATCGCCTTATTCTGCGGGGAAGCGGGGAGTGCGATCGGCGATGTTGCAGCACAGCGTCATCCGCTGCGGGATACCGATTATTTACGCTAATCAGGTAGGGGGAAATGACGATATTATTTTTGACGGCAGCAGTTTTGCTGTGAATCGAAAGGGTGATTTAATTCAGGTATTAGCTTCTTTTGAAACGGATTTTGCGGTGCTGGAATATGACGCAGCTAAACAAGATTTAGTTGGCAGCGGCGGGATCGGGCAAGATGCCCGATCCACAACAGATTTAAGTTTTCATCCGGCAGAAGGAGATGCCGAAATTTGGGCGGCTTTGGTTTTGGGAGTGCGAGATTATGTTCGCAAGTGCGGTTTTTCTAAGGTTATACTCGGTTTGAGCGGCGGGATAGATTCGGCTTTGGTGGCGGCGATCGCCAGTTGCGCGATCGGGCCCGAAAATGTTCTAGGGGTGTTGATGCCTTCTCCTTACAGTTCGGATCATTCGGTTAAGGATGCTTTGGAATTAGCCCAAAATCTGGGCATGGCGATCGAACTATTGCCGATCGGCGATTTGATGAAAACTTACGATCGCACTCTCGCCAATTTGTTTGTCAACACAACTTTCGGGATTGCTGAGGAAAATATTCAATCGCGGATTCGAGGCAATCTGTTGATGGCAATTTCCAATAAGTTCGGACATTTGCTGCTTTCGACTGGGAATAAGTCGGAAATGGCGGTGGGTTACTGCACTCTCTACGGCGATATGAATGGGGGATTGGCGGTGATTGCCGATGTGCCGAAAACTCGCGTTTATTCGCTTTGTAGGTGGCTAAATTCTGGCGGATATGTAGGGGCGGTGCCCCCGTGCCCGCCCCTGGACAAGGAAATTATTCCGGTTAATATTATTAGTAAAGCGCCGAGTGCTGAACTGAAACCGGGACAAATTGACCAAGATTCTTTGCCGGATTACGATGTTTTGGATGACATCTTGCAGCGGTTAATAGAAAATCACGAATCCGCCCAACAAATTGTCGCTGCAGGACACGATGAAGCGGTGGTTAAACGGGTAGTAAAATTAGTGAGGCAAGCGGAGTTTAAACGGCGACAAGCAGCCCCGGGTTTGAAAATTAGCGATCGAGCTTTTGGTACCGGTTGGCGGATGCCGATCGCCAAATCTTCATTTTATTAAACGCATCATTAAACGCAAAATGGTTAACATCGACGGTAGTTTCGGCTTCGATTTTCTCCTGGGAACTCTCAGCAACGATACGATTAGAGGATTTGCGGGTAATGATACTGTTCAAGGTTTGGGGGGAAACGACCGAATTTTTGGCGATCGGGAAAATGATTTGCTAGCAGGAAATGAAGGCGCTGATACGCTGTCTGGAGGGCAGGGAAGCGATACAATCTATGCAGGACAAGGTGAAGATTGGATTTTTGGCGATCGGGGTAACGATTTGCTAATAGGCGGCGAAGGCGGGGATATCTTGACAGGAGGGGCGGGGGAGGATTTATTTGTGATTGAAAGAACATCCGCCGCATTTACTATTACTGAAGCCGATAGAATTACAGATTTTGGCAACGGCAATGATAAAATTGTCTTGACAGAAGGCATGAATTTTAGCGATTTAGAGCTTTCTGTTTCCGACAACCAAACTATTATGAAAGATAAAAATTCGGGCAAATATTTAGGAGTTGTTTCGGGAAAGTCTAATCTGACTGAATCAAACTTTATTTCGCTGTTTGGCGGACTAGATAGGGGTCAGCTTTTGCCAATTTCGGTTAACACGATTATAGCCGATCGCGCGATCGGACTGGAAGTGGCGCAAACTCCCCAAGAACAAGCCACAGGTTTAATGTTTCGGACAGAATTACCGGATGACAGAGGAATGTTTTTCCCGATCGAACCAGCGCGAAACGTGCGTTTTTGGATGAAAAACGTATTGATTGAACTCGATATGGTTTTTCTGCGGGAAGGCGTAGTGCAGGCGATAATTCCTAACGTACCGCCGTGTTTGACCGAAACCTGCCCCAACTACGGCCCGGATGTTCCCGTTGACGGAGTGATCGAACTAAGAGGCGGAAGGGCGGCCCAATTGGGACTGAAAGTTGGCGATCGGATTCCCAATTTACCGTAAAAGGTATATGATTTTATCGCAGCCTTCAACATTTGTGCATCCAATGAATCCTATTGAATTAAAAATAATCCCCAATCAAACTCAAGACGGTTTAGCTTACCAACATTTGCGCTTGCGTATTACAACTCAAGACGGTATCATTACGCCAAATGATTTACAAGGTTTGAAACTTCCTCAAGACGTTCAATTCAGCCAAGGAATTGTCATTGAAGGTAGAGGAGCAATTTGGCTGTACGGGTATTTAGTACACGAATGTCATCCTGCGGCTTGGGTTGGATGTTACGATCCGCGATTAGAAGGTGCCGTGGTAGTAGCGACGCACAAGCACGAGGTATCTGTTGGACAGGTATTAAAATTGAGTTTACCGAGCGATTAAGACTCTCCGTAGGGGGTGTAGCGGCTTTGGTTTTGAATGCCAATCCGACTCTTACTCCGGCCCAAGTTGAGTATATCTTGACGACAACAGCCAACCCAAATGGGATAATAGCCTAGAAAAAATAGGCAGCCACTATTCAGAAACATTAGTCGATCGCCATACAAGCGCGCGAATCTGTTTTGTCCGAACCTCCGCGCGGATGGGATGTGGATGCAATCCAGCAATGGCAAATATGGATTGACTTCGCAGTTAGAAGTTTGGCAGAAACTCGGCGGTTCTAGTTGTCCAACTTGTGAAGGTCAAATTCAAAATTTTAGCAAGCAAGTAGGATGGAACATGAGCTCGCAAGTAATCCCTATACCAAGGGAGTTTCCCGGCTAGTATCCAACACTTGCTGCATGAAGTTGGCAAAGTTATGTTGACAGCGATAAAAGCATAACTAGGTACAGTCTTTTTGCTGGCGCGCAAACATGACAAGCGTGGAGAGTTACAAAAATTAATCTGTTTTCTACTTTCGCTTGCGGCAAGTAACAGCTAATACCGCATATTCCAGGTTCATCAGAAAAATGGGTAGAAACCCCGTCCTTATAGGACGGCTTTACAAAAATATACAGAACCCAGCGAGTGGTTTACAAAAGGCGCGCTAGAATGTGAAGATGGAAAAAGCCTACCGCTATCGATTCTACCCAACCACCGAGCAAGAGAATCTCTTGCGACGGACAATGGGGTGTACTCGGTTAGTGTACAACAAGGCTTTAGCCGCCCGCACGGAAGCTTGGTACAAGCGTCAGGAGAGGGTTGGGTATACAGAAACCTCCTCAATGTTGACTAATTGGAAAAAAGAAGAAGAGCTTGATTTCCTTAACGAAGTTAGCTGTGTACCTCTTCAACAAGGACTCAGACACCTTCAAGCAGCTTTTACCAATTTCTTTGGAGGGCGAGCCAAATATCCTAATTTCAAGAAAAAGCACAACGGTGGTAGCGCTGAATTTACCAGGTCAGCTTTCCGGTGGAAAAACGGTCAACTATTTCTAGCAAAGTGTAACGAGCCGTTACCTATTCGCTGGAGCAAGCAAATCCCTCAAGGGTGTATCCCGTCTACCGTTACGGTAAAACTAACACCCGCTGGACGCTGGTATGTTTCCATACTCGTAAATGACCACACGATCAAACCGCTTCCTAAAGCAGATAAAACCATCGGATTGGATGTAGGGATTACTAGCTTGATTACCACCAGTAATGGCGATAAGATTGCTAATCCCAAACATTTCAAAAAACTTCGTAACAAATTAAAAAGGAAGCAAAAAGCCTTAGCCAAAAAGCAAAAAGGAAGCAACAACGGATACAAGACACGGAGGGAAGTGGCGAGAGTCCACGCACAAATAGTCGATATTCGCAAAGACTTCTTGCACAAGCTAACAACTCAAATAATTCGTGAAAACCAAACGATTGTAGTTGAGGATTTAGCTATCAAGAACATGGTAAAAAGCCATAAGTTAGCTCTTGCTATTAGTGATGCTAGTTGGGGTGAGTTGATTCGCCAACTAAGTTACAAGTGCCAGTGGTATGGGCGAGAATTTATAAAAATAGACCGCTGGTTTCCCAGTTCTAAACGGTGTGGAAACTGCGGTCACATTGTTGAAAAATTGCCATTGAATGTTCGAGAATGGGAATGTCCTAAATGTGGGACAAACCACGATCGCGATACCAATGCCGCAAAAAACATTTTGGCGGCTGGGCTAGCCGTGTCAGTCTGTGGAGCGACCGTAAGACCTGAACAGAGCAAGTCTGTTAGGGCGGGTGCTATGAAGCAGAAACCTAATCGGTGACGATTGGGAATCCCCGCTCCTTTAGGACGGGGTGGATGTCAAGAACTAGAGTAGCAGCTATATTGTGTGGTGTTAATCTGTCGGGTGCGGATCTGCGAGATATTGGATAAAACTTGCAGATTGTTGATGGCAACGCACCTTACTTGCTGGACTTTTCAAAGCTTTTTACCTATGCCTGTTTCTCACAAATCATTTAGGATTGCTATAAATTGAGAGGGGTTTAATAATATTGAGGAATTGCTGCAAAATGGTGGACGAATGATTAGGCCGCCAAACAGCAGTTAATTGAGTGGTTGTCGTTTGTTCCTGAATCTGACGATAGACCACTCCTTCGCGTTGAATATTCTGTACGTGAGATGGCAGAATGCTGATACCTGTTTCGCCTGCGACTAATCCCAAAATTGTGACCATAAAGACGGCTGTTTGAGCAACTTTAGGAACAAACCCTGCTTGCGAACATACATAGTAAATTTCCTCAGATAAGCCAGCCACAATCTGATGAAGGGGCATTACAAATTCTTGATCCTTTAGGTCGGAAAGCGAAATTTTGGATTGGGCTGTAAGCGGATGGTTTTTGGGTAAAACGACGACAAGTGGTTCTTGCGTGAGAGACATCGTTTCTAAATCATTGGCTTCAGAAATATCGTGGTAGAGATAGAGAAAAATGATATCAGTCTGGCGATCGCGCAACCTCTGAATTAAGAAAGCACTGTGTTCTTCCTGCAAAATCAGTTGTACCTCTGGATATTGCTGTCGAAAAGTTCGCAGAATCTCGGGAAAGACACCATTGGCGATCGAACTGGGAAAACCCACCGTCAAATAACCCAATTCACCCTGATCGATGCGCTGGGTTTTATGTACCGCTTGTTCTAACTGTACCAAAGTTGCGCGAGCTTCTTCTAAAAACGCCTGTCCTGCTGGGGTTAGCTGAATCGGGTGACTTTTGCGATCGAATAGCTTCACACCCAGTTCAGCCTCTAAATCTTTAATTTGTTGACTTAGGGGGGGTTGGGCAATGTGCAATCGCTTTGCGGCGCGACTAAAGCTCAGTTCGTCTGCCACTGCAATGAAGTAACGAAGATGGCGAAGTTCCATAGGTTATACGATTTTAGATTTTAGATTTGAGAATAGAACGATTGGGAATGAATGATTACTATCCTGGTTTGGAGCACTGGCCTACAGTTACATTCTCTTTTGTAACGGGGATTAAATAGTATATTTTTTAAGTATATTGTTATATAAAAAATAGTATTTGACATACAGCACTAACTTCTTTATCTTGAAAGTAATAGTTATAAATTTCGGCACGCAATACCCATTTAAGTATTGCTTAATGAGGATTATTCATGATTTCGCAAGTAATTCGACGAGTTGCAGTTGTGGGAGGAACCCACGGAAACGAGTTGACTGGGGTTTATCTGATTAAGAAGTTTCAACAATTCCCAGACTTACTGAAACGATCGAGCTTTGAGGTGGTTACTCTATTAGCTAATCCTCAAGCGGTAAAGTCCAATCGGCGTTATGTCGATCGCGATTTGAACCGTTGCTTTGCCGAGGAAGATTTGTCTAACCCAGATTTGATGGGTTACGAGAACAGACGTGCTAAGGAAATCTCCGCCCAACTATGTCCGAAAGACGAACATGGGGCTGATGCGATCGTTGACCTTCACAGCACAACGGCCAACATGGGGCTGACAATTTTACCATCTAGCAAACATCCATTCAATTTGCAATTATTAGCTTATTTGAGTGAGATCGAGCCCTCACTGCGAGTTTGTTTGGGAGAGCATTCTGGCCAGGATGCCCCAATGCTTCGATCGCTCTCTGCTTTCGGTTGCACCATAGAAGTTGGGCCCATCGCCCAGGGAGTCATTAACGCCCGTCAGCTTCAGCAAACCGAAATGCTGGTTCACGCCATTCTGGATTATCTCGACGCACAAAATCGGGGAAAGCCGCTTCCTACACCATCACATTTAACTGTATATCAGGCGATCGGCTCAGTAGACTATCCCAGAAACTCAGTAGGTGAACTGCAAGCTGCGATCCACCCCCAACTTCAGTTCAAAGACTATGAACCCTTACATCCTGGTGAACCGATGTTTCTCACATTTACGGGAGAATCACTCCTCTATCAAGGAGAATCTACTGTTTTCCCTGTATTCATTAACGAAGCTGCCTATTACGAAAAACACATAGCGATGGTTTTGACGCAAAAACAACAGCTTCAGCTTGAAACGGCATAAGTAAGTGGGTACAAATAAACATAAAGTGGGGAGGGCGCGTGAGTGCAACAGTAAAGTATTTCATAGTATAGCTCCTCAACTAATCCCGCCCTACAATTCCCACAAATTATTTTTTTTGCGATCACCTACTTAACTTACTCATGATGACTTTTATGAACTTAGGGTTATGACTTTTATGAACTTAGGGTTATGACTTTTATGAACTCAAACAATGAATTTATGACTTGACTTGGAATTTCGGCTCTGGTATGATGTTAAGTAATACATTTAAATCAAATATTTTTTCCCCAAAACCCAAGTGAATCTCAAATTATCAGGAGCAAATTTATGGAAAGTACGCTGGGTATACTTGCAAGCGATCGCGAACAGCAGCTCACAGCAGCATTAACAACCTTTGGTAACAGCGGTCAGCTTAATTTTTTCACTGCATCGAATCAATTTAATGGTAGCATCCCAACCCACGGCTTTAACACGGCTAACTTGAAAGCGAGCGCGATCGGCGAACAAGGACAAATAGCAGATTTTGTAGTAGCCCAAAGCAGCGATATCCTCAGTTACTCAGGCAGCGATCGAGCCGCTAATACTACATCTTCTGCTCCACAAACATCGAATTTAGGTGCCAGTCCTGACACAGATCCGCTAACAGGAATCAGAACAGCGTCTCAGGTGTATTTAACACTCCCAAACAACTCCTTGGCAAGCGCTCTAGATGTTGTTGGCGTTGAGAACGGTCGCGTCACCTTAAATGATTTCGTCGGAGCTAACGATATCGAGGATTCTTACCGCTTTACTATTAACAGCACTAGCGATTTAAACTTGCGTCTCGACGGTTTGACTGTGGATGCTGACTTGGAGTTAATTAAAGATAATAACAGCAACCGTTTAGTTGATGTTGGTGAAATTGTTGACCAATCTATTAACTTCGGTAGCACGCCAGATAATATTAATTTATTAGGTGTGAGTCCCGGAACTTACTATGTCCGAGTTTCTAGCTTCCTGGGTGCATCTACAAATTACAGCCTGACTCTTTCAGCAACCCCCAGTACAAGTTTTAATCGCAATTACGGCTACGGTTTAGTAAATGCAAATGCAGCAGTTTCCCGCGCGCAGAACCGTCCGACTCTCTTCCCGGAAGTTCCTAATTTGGGTGAGGTTGATTGGGGGCGAAACATGATAAATGCGCCGGAAGTTTGGAACCAAGGAATTACGGGAAATGGCATCGTAGTTGCTGTGATAGATCGCGGTGTGGATTACACCCATTCCGATTTAGATGCCAATATTTGGCAGAACATTGATGAAATTCCCAACAACAGAATTGACGACGATCGCAACGGATTTATTGATGATGTCATCGGTTGGGATTTTGTGTCTAATGATAACACCCCCATGGATGAGATGACCCGCGGCTACTATGCCGACTCCAGCTACGGTCACGGGACTCACATAGCAGGTGCGATCGCGGCCGAACGAAATGATTTTGGCATAACTGGAGTTGCCTACAATGCAAAGATTATGCCCTTGAGAGTTTTGCCGGCACAGGGCGAGAGCTTTGGGAATAATATTACTGCGGCAATTCGTTATGCTGCTGATAATGGAGCTAATGTAATTAACATTAGTCTGGGTTACAGCTCATATCACATGGAAATTGATAATGCGATTCAGTACGCAACAAATAAAGGAGCTGTTGTCGTTATGGCAGCCGGAAACAATGGTTCTTCTCAACCAAGATATCCAGCTAGAGATGCCGATCGCGGGGGAATTGCTGTGGGAGCACTAGCTAGAAATAGTGTAATGCCTAGCTTCTCTAACCGTGCGGGTTTCCGACCTTTGGATTATGTAATTGCACCGGGAGTAGGCATCTATTCTACAACTCCTGATAACACCTACAAAGCCGAGGATGGTACATCGATGGCAACCCCTCACGTAGCGGGTGTAGCGGCTTTAGTTTTGAATGCCAATCCGACTTTAACTCCGGCTCAAGTTGAGTACATCTTGACGACAACAGCCAATTCAAATGGGATAATAGCCTAGAAAGAACAGGCAGCAACTATTAGACATCTCCAGAAATGCAAGTCTTGAACAGGCAGGATGCCTGTTCCACAATAATATATTTTTTGGAGAAGTCTATTCAGAAACATTAGTCGATCGCCCTACAAGCGCGCGAATCTGTTTTGTCAGAAGCTTCGGGCGATCGAACGAACACTCGTCAAATTACCAAATTTCCAATTTTAGTGTGAGGACTTATGGCTATTAATCGCGTCTCAGTTGACTCAGCAGGCAATTAGGCGATCGGTCGCTCCTTTATTCCCTCCATCTCCGCCGACGGACGGTTTGTAGCATTTTCATCTGATGCCTCCAGTCTCGTCCCGGGAGACACGAACAATAGCACTGACATCTTCGTTGCTGACTTAACCAACACTCCAGGCGTCATTAATACTCCTAGCAACAACATCAACGGCACTCCCGGCAACGACAACCTGACTGGCACGAACGGCAGCGATACGATCGACGGTTTTGACGGCGATGACGCTCTCACCTGCAGACAAGGCAACGATATTCTTGGGGCGACGGCAGCGACAACTTGTCTGGCAGCAAAGGTTTTGACACCCTCAACGGCGGTTTGGGAAACGATATTCTAGTCGGCGGCGCGGGCAACGATGTATTTGTTTTAGGTGCGGGATTGGGAGTTGATACAATCTCTGATTTCGCCAACTCTCAAGATACCGTGCAATTAATCAACGGCTTGACCTTCGGACAACTATCAATTTCCCGTGGAACTAACGGCACATTAATTAGAGTAGCCAGCAGCGGTGAAGTTTTAGCTTCTGTGACAGCCGTTACTCCAAACCTCATCGGCCCTGAAGATTTCGTCTCTGTTTAAATATCTGTCGATTCTCAATTGCCTGCTGTAGAAACACAGCAATGCTTTGTCCTTTCACCGAATATCTCACATTTACTCAAAGAACACGATCCGGACTTACGCACTCCGACAGAGAAACCGGGTTTTTTACCGAATCTGCGGGTCACAACCCAGTATTTTCGTAAAAAACCCGGTTTCTGAACCCCCGTGCACAAGCCCTAGCAACAAATGGTTTGACGCGCAATATACTGTTGTTAGCTTTTAGTTATTAATTATGGCAAATTACAGAACTGTATTGTTGTTCAATAGTCTAACTTTAGTGCTAGTTGGGTTAGTGACGGGGTGTCTGAGTTTATTCGGTTCTTCTTCGGTAAAAGGGTTGTTTTTGCCGCCTTGTTCTGCCACGTATCCGGGTGCAGGTTTCTTTTTTTTGGCGTTTCAAATGTTATTTTATTGCTCGGTAATGGTGTGCGCTTTTACCTTTGGATTGCTGAGAATTATTCAACCAGAGCGCCCAGCAAATCGATTTATTTTATATTCGGCACTGTTTGCAGGTTGCTTTCTGTTCAATGAAGTTTTTCGCACCCATGTTCATCTGGGACGTGCGGGTTTTCCGAAAGTGACAATTGTCATATTTTACGCCGTGCTGGCAATTGCATACGGATTAGCTTTTCGGAGACAAATTCGCTCGACTCCCTATGCTTTACTGCTGAGTGGCGTTGGTTTGTTATTTGTTGCCTTTTTTGCAGAAGCGCTGCCGTTAAAAAACGAGATTGTTTCGAGCTTGCTGGAGGGAATACCGAAGCTGTTGAGCGGAATTAATATTGCATTTTATTTTGGGTTTTTGTGTCAGGGTTTGATAGTGCGATCGCTCAATTTTTCTAACAAGACATCACATCCCGAATGAAGTAAGATGAAGATTTGCCGTTGGGTGGGGGCGGGTTTTTGAGATTGTCGGTTTTTGGCCAATATTGTTGGTAAAACCCGCCACTACATGATTGTATAATCGGTTAAAAGTGAGATATTGCACCATTTTCAATTAGCCTTTTATGAACAGGCTGTCCGGCCTGTTCCACAAGAAAATTTATATTTTGTGGAACAGGCATCTTGCCTGTTGCTGACAATGGTGCAAGATATCAGTTAAAACAAAAAGTATCGCTGCGCCATTGGCAAAACTGTTGCCGGTTCGCAAGTTAGCAATTCCCCATCCGCCCTGACTTCATAAGTTTCTGGATCGACTTCCATTTGTGGCAAATAATCGTTGAGTTTCATGTCTCTTTTGCTAATTTGTCGCGTCCCGGAAACTGCTACAGTTGGCTTTTGCAAACCGAGCTGTGCGGCAATATCTCGATCGCGCGCAGCTTGGGAAACAAACGTCAGACAAGTCGCCCCAATCGCCCCGCCAAAACTGCCAAACATCGGCCGCATATGCACCGGTTGCGGCGTCGGAATGCTGGCGTTAGCATCTCCCATCTGCCCGTAGGCGATCGCCCCTCCTTTAATTACCAGTTCCGGTTTCACCCCAAAAAAAGCCGGCCGCCACAAACACAAATCCGCCAATTTCCCCTCTTCCACCGAACCGACATACTGACTAATTCCGTGAGTAATCGCCGGATTAATTGTATATTTCGCAATGTACCGCTTCACGCGAAAATTGTCATTTTCTCCCCCTGGTTCCCCCCCTTGGTAAGGGGGGGTTAGGGGGGGTAAAATCCCTCTTTGAACCTTCATTTTATGAGCAGTTTGCCAAGTCCGAATAATCACCTCTCCAACTCTTCCCATCGCCTGAGAATCAGAAGAAATCATACTAAACGCACCTAAATCGTGCAAAATATCCTCAGCAGCAATAGTTTCCCTTCTAATTCTCGATTCAGCAAAAGCCACATCTTCAGGAATGCCTCGATCCAAATGATGGCAAACCATCAACATATCTAAATGTTCTTCTAAAGTATTGACAGTGTAAGGGCGAGTCGGGTTAGTTGACGAGGGCAAAACATTAGCTTGTCCGCAGACTTTAATAATATCCGGTGCGTGTCCGCCACCAGCACCTTCGGTGTGGTAGGTGTGAATAGCGCGATTTTTGAAAGCGGCAATTGTAGTTTCCACAAATCCCGCTTCGTTGAGAGTATCGGTGTGAATGGCAACTTGCACGTCGTACTCGTCAGCTACATTCAAGCAAGTGTCGATCGTTGCTGGTGTAGTTCCCCAATCTTCGTGGAGTTTCAAACCCATTGCACCAGCAAAAATTTGTTCAATTAATCCTTGAGGTTGACTGCTATTTCCTTTACCTAAAAACCCTAGATTTACGGGGAAAGCGTCAGCAGCTTGCAGCATTCTGTACATATGCCAAGGCCCCGGAGTGCAAGTTGTGGCGTTTGTACCCGTTGCAGGGCCTGTGCCGCCACCGATCATTGTCGTGATTCCAGAGGCGATCGCCACTTCTATTTGTTGCGGGCAAATAAAGTGAATGTGACTGTCAATTCCCCCGGCGGTGAGAATCATTCCTTCACCCGCAATTACTTCAGTACCAGGCCCGATAATAATATCTACCCTATCTTGAACATAAGGATTTCCGGCTTTACCAATTTTGTAAATTTTGCCGTCTTTAATACCGACATCTGCTTTAACAATTCCCCACCAGTCTAATATTAAAGCATTAGTAATTACCGTGTCAACAGCGCCGTCGGCATTAGAAATAGGCGACTGTCCCATGCCATCGCGAATGACTTTGCCGCCGCCAAACTTAACTTCATCGCCGTAGGTTGTGAAGTCTTTTTCAACTTCTATGAATAATTCTGTATCGGCTAACCGGACGCGATCACCCACAGTCGGCCCGAAGGTTTCCGCGTAAGCGCGGCGATCCATTCTGTAACTCATATTAATTAGCTCCTTACTTGATTTAATTTTGCCACAAACTGGTTCACCTGTTCTTCTGTTTTAAAGAATCCTTCAGCAATTAAACCAAAGGAATCATTTTGTTCTATTTCTTGATAGTTAGGTAACAAATTAGCAAACTCTTCTGCATCAATGTTTAAATAGTTTGAAATTCTATCTATGTATACCTTAACTTTTAGACCATTCCTAGGCGTGCTTTCAGTTAACAAAAGATTTAAGATAAGTTTGCCATTTTGACTTCTTTCTCTCAATGCCAGACCTTTTGTTGTTGTATTTATCCAAAATATATCTGGTACAACTTCGTCATAAAGTAGTCTATACACTTTTCCAACTTCATTGCTATCTGCTATTTCAAGTAATTGTTCTATGGTCAAGTTGGGATTTTTTTTTGATATATTTACAGGTTTTATTTCAGCCTCGATAAACATTTTTCTTGCTAGTAACTCTCTACCGCTTGAGTCACGGAAATACTGGAATGTTGCGACATTGATTCTCACACCATAAGTTTCTGACAAGTATTTAATAATCCTTTCAGAAATACTATCTATCTGTGCAGCTACAATTATAATGTTGTGCTGATAATTCAAAATATCAGGGAATTCTGAGCTAAATTTATCACAGAAAGCATCTTCTAAGTTACTGCCATTTTTAGTCAGTAAATAAGCATTGGCAATTTCTGTAACTCTCTCCTTTGACAAATCCTTAACCCATGAGGCGTAATCCAAGGCTTGTGCTGTTACTTCTCTTGATGTTTTGTCCTTCTTTAACTCAACAATGACTAAATCTCCGTTCCTATCTATACATAAAAGGTCAAGTTTTCCACCATAATCAGTAATCACTTGCCGACCAATTACTAAGATATCATCTGCTAGGATGGAAATATCATTATCTAGCCAGGTTTCCAAACGAAATTCTAAGTCTAACTTAGATTCGGTAATTTCATTCAATTTATCCTTTGATATTTCCCACAATCTAATTTGATCTGACATATCGAATTCTACTCCTACTAATTATTCTTTTTAAGTTCTGCCAAAAAGTCTCGTCCCTCTAAAAATCTCATTCATCTAACATACCGTTAACTTTTCCATTAAAGCCGTAGACTTGACGACTACCAACAAACGGCACTAATTGAACTTCCCTTTCATCTCCCGGTTCAAACCTGACTGCTGTACCTGCGGGGATATCCAACCGCATTCCTTTGGCTTGTTCTCGATTAAATTCTAAGGCTTCGTTAGCTTCGTAAAAGTGATAGTGGGAGCCAACTTGTATGGGTCGATCGCCTTTATTTCCTACCAGCAACCGCACGGTTTGGCGATCGGTATTTAATTCTATTTCGCCTGCTGAAACAATCATTTCCCCTGGAATCATTTTTTCCTCCTATGAGTCTCTGTGGTTGATTTTTTAACGGATCGGATCGTGTACTGTCACCAACTTAGTTCCGTCGGGGAAAGTCGCCTCAACCTGGACTTCATGCACCATTTCTGCTATCCCTTCCATCACATCTTCCCGCGTCAGGAGAGTGGTTCCATAACTCATTAAATCGGCGACGGTGAGACCGTCTCTGGCTCCTTCTAGAATGGCGGCAGAAATGTAGGCTAGTGCTTCTGGATAGTTTAATTTTAAACCTCTTTGTTTCCGGCGCTCTGCTACCAGGGCGGCGGTGAAAATCAGCAGCTTGTCTTTTTCTTGGGGGGTGAGTTGCATTTTTATTCTTGTAAGTGCGATCGCATTATGTGATTATAATATCGTTTACGGTTGTTTCTGAATGATTAAACCGCAAAGGGCGCAGAGAGCGCAGAGGAAGAGAAGAGAGAGATGAATAATCTAGTTAGGAGGGCAACTATACATTGAAACTCAAATATCATCCTATTTTATCCAAACTCTGGGCAAACAGCAAGGGCGTTGTGAAAAAGACAAGCGCAGCAACTGCCAAATGTTGACAAACCAGTCTCTAGCTGCGGTTGTAGATGTACCGCGATATCGGCACAGCAAACCGTTAGGAATACGAGTCACGCCGACGGTGGAATTACCAGGATAAATTGTTGCCTCAGATGGCAAATTTCGCACTTTTTCCACGAACTCTGTGGTGACGGGTTCGCCTACCCAAGCGAGGGTGGCGACTACGGGTTTTCCTCCGAGGCCGTGAGGGCTTCCGAGCATTTTTTCTCCACCTTTGAGCAATTGTCTGTCAATCCATAAAGGGCTGTTTTGTTGCCAGACTTCGGTGTGCGAGATCCATTCTCCCGACAAGAACTTTTCGCCCCTAGCACTGCGTCCAAATCTGGTAATTTCCCACAGTAAAATCCTCGCTGTTGGTGCTAATTCTACCCGCAAATTTTGCCGATATATTGCGCCGTCAAAAACTATTGTTTCCTGTGGCAGCCATTCTAAATTAGCACCTAGATCTAGCTGAATGTCAATATTTTGTTGTGATTCTAGTCCGCTGCTGCGATAGATTTTACTAGCAGCGGCGCTGGTAATCAAGGCTTTGGCGTTGGGTTGGAGGTAAAAATGGCTGGAAAGTCGATCGCCCCCGACAACTCCCCCAGCCGTGTGCAAGATGACGCTGTGACAAATCTCTTTCCCTTCAGGATAAAACGGACGCTGCACCTTAAGGGGCGCTTGCATTTGATTGTGAATGATTTGAGTTGCACCGCTGCGGTTAGCGTAGACTAAATTGAGGTGGCCGTGCCATCCTTTTTGAATGTTATTTGTAGGTGTATCATTCGAGTTTTGAATCACAGCTTTTTAGAAGTTAATAATAAAGATTATTAACAATATAGTATTACTACCCGCTACCCAACATTCCGCCAGGGAATGAATTCTCTGGCGGTCTATGACAAAAGATAACAATAATACAAGATAGCAGATTATACTAATTAATATGCGTTTTAAATTATCCTCCCATGCCAGCAACCCCTGAAAGCCTCCAAAAATTCGTTACCTACTGCCAACAACACATTACAGGCGATGAAAAAGGACAAGCACAGGTATTTTTAGACCGCTTCTTTCGGGCTTTCGGCCACGATGGGGCATTAGAAGCAGGCGCAACCTATGAGGAACGCATAGAAAAAAGCAGCAAAAAAGGTCAAATGGGATTTGCTGATTTGGTGTGGAAAAAGCACGTTTTGATTGAAATGAAAAAGCGCGGTGAAGATTTGACTAAAAGAGAACACCGCACCCAAACAGAACGCTATTATATTCGCCTCAAAAAAGACGATCGCCCGCGCTACGTGATGATGTGCAATTTTGACGAGTTTCACATTTACGATTTCGACCTTCAGCCGGATCAGCCTGTAGACATTATATCCCTAAAGCAATTGCCCGCGCGATCGCCCGCTTTTGCCTTCATGGAATCTACCAGCCGCCGCCCCATATTCAAAAACAACCAAGTCGAGATTACCGAAAAAGCTGCTAGCAGAATGGGGATGCTGCTGGAAATGCTAATCGAACGCGGCAAAGAGCGCAAATTTGCTAAATTTAATCAGTTTCAGGCACAGCGATTTGTGTTACAATGCGTCTTAGCAATGTTTGCCGAAGATAGGGGACTTTTGCCGCCGGCACTCTTTACTCGCTGCGTCAAAGATTGTCTGGAAGGAGCAAGTTCTTACGATGTCTTGGGCGGCTTATTTCAAGCAATGAATCAGCAGGGAGTCACGCCGGAAGGACGTTATGAAGGAGTCGAGTATTTCAACGGCGGATTATTTTCGGAAATACACCCTATTGAACTGCAACAGGGAGAGTTGAAAATATTAGAAGTTTGTGCCGAACAAAACTGGAGTCAGGTACGCCCTTCTATTTTTGGCAATATCTTTGAATCCGCTTTGAAAACAGATAAAAAACAGCGCCGCGCTTACGGGATTCACTTTACTACTGAGGGAGACATTCGCCGCATTGTTCTGCCCACAATTAGCTATTACTGGGAAGAGCGAATTAACGCTGCAAATACCGTAGCCAAACTGCAACATCTGCACCAAGAATTAGGTCGCTATCGCGTTCTAGATCCGGCTTGTGGTTCTGGTAACTTTCTTTATGTAGCTTATCAGGAACTCAAGCAAGTTGAAAAGTTACTTTTAGATAAGCTAAACGAGTTCGATGGTACAAGAGGTTATATGAATTTAGTCACGCCGCAGCAATTTTACGGCATGGATATTAACTCGTTTGCGGTGGAGTTGGCACGGGTGACGTTGATGATTGGCCGCAAGGTGGCGATCGATAATTTAGGATTGAAAGAACCTTCTCTGCCTTTAGATACTTTGGATAAAAATATTGTCTATGCTGATGCTTTATTTACTGATTGGGTGAAGGCTGACGCGATTATCGGCAATCCTCCTTTTTTAGGCGGAAAGCACATGAGGATTGCCCTGGGAGATGAATATATTGACCGCGTGTTTAAACGCTTTCCTGATGTGAAAGATTCGGTGGATTTTTGTGCTTATTGGTTTCGCATAGCTCACAATAATTTAGAACTAAATGGCAGGGCTGGTTTAGTTGCTACTAATTCAATTAGTCAAGGTAAAAGTCGTGCTGCTGCTTTAGATTATGTCGCGCAAAATGGCGGTCACATTTATGCCGCCGTTTCTACTCAGCCTTGGTCCGGGGAAGCTAAGGTTCATGTTAGTTTGATTAACTGGAGCAAGGAAAAGCAGAACGTTTACTATTTAGATAACCTCGCGGTTTCTAGTATTAACTCTTCGCTACAAGCTACGATTGATGTTTCTCAAGCTGCTAGGTTGTCAGCGAATTTAAATAAATGCTTTCAAGGTGTAATCCCGGTGGGGATGGGATTTATCGTTACTCAACAACAGGTTAATGATTGGATTAAATCAGATACTAAAAATCAAGAGGTTCTTAAACTTTTTTCAATGGGTGCAAATCTAGCAAAGAATCCCAACGGTATGCCGGAACGCTGGATTATTGACTTCAATGATATGAACATTGAAGAAGCGAGTGAATATGTGCTGCCTTTTGAGTATGTGAAAGCTCATGTCAAGCTAGAACGTGATAAAAACCGCAGAGAAGTAACTAAAGTTAATTGGTGGAAATATGGCGAAAAACGACCAGCAATGAGAAAGGCGATCGCCCCTTTATCTCACTACTTTACTGTACCGAGAGTTTCAAAGTGGGCTGTCTTCATTCCCGCCCCCGTTAGTTGGCTGCCAGGGGACAAATCAATAGTTGTTGCCTCAGAAGACTTTTATATTCTCGGCATTCTCTCATCTAAAATTCACCGAATTTGGATGCACGCTCAAAAATCAACTCTCAAAGGAGATATCGCATACACCCACAATACCTGCTTTGAAACTTTCCCATTCCCCAAGACACCGACTTGTCAATCAGTAGAGCAAATCCGGGCAACGGCGGTCGAATTGCATCAATACCGCACTCAACAAATGTCCGCCAAGCAGTGGGGAATTACTCAACTTTACAATAATTTTTTTGAAGAGCCAACAAGTCAACTTTATAAACTTCATGCTAAGCTCGATCGCGAAGTAATGCAAGCTTACGGATTTACTGACAACGACGATATTTTAGCAAAAGTGCTGGAATTCAACCTAGAACTGGCAGAAAAAGACAAACGGAGAGAACCGATAGTTGGGCCTTGTGTCCCCACTGACTAAAAATACTAATCGTTGTTACCATCAATTTTGTAAATTTGGGTATAATCACATAAATTGTTGATAGAGATCACAAACACTGTAGTATAAAAACAGAGATACTAGGGGAAGAGTTAAGTTTTGAGTTAAAGATTTCCCAATTCAAAATTAAACACTCAAAACTGCTTTCCGCCTTCAGCATAAGTGCATTCTGCTTTTCTTCGCTCAATTACTCCTGATTTGTTTGGGAGGAACTTTCAATGTTATTATTTACCCACACTCAGTCCAAAAATAGCAAAGTAGAGCAAGAGCACTATGCTCAAAAACCTTTGTTACCTACTTCAAGTATTAATCTAACAGGGCTAAAGGGAGGATGCAACCATTTGCGAATCAGCCAAAAAATTAGCTACGGTTATGCTTTAGCTATCGGCATAGCGATTTTGGGAACTGGTGCGGGAATGAGATTGGGAGACTACTTTCGCAAGCAAGCTTTAGTTGAGGTGAATGTTGCCCAACAGCAGCAGCAAATGCTGCAAAATTTGCAAAATACCGTATTTGAAGCCCGATCGCACGCGGCGAGATTGCCAGTCGTTTTGGGAAACACGGTGTGGCTGAAATACGAACAGGAGCGGTTTTTCGGGCAAATCAATCAGGCGAAAATTTTGATTTCCGAAATTGAATCTTTCGCACGAGAAAATCCCAATACACTAGCAACAGAACAGCCAGCATTGCAGGCTCTCTTGAAGAAATCTGCCCTTGTCATTGATTACTACGCTCAGCTAATTAAATTGCAGTTAAAACAAGCGGAAGTTTGGAATTTGCCTCCCAACAGCATCGAGTCCGCACAGCTACAAATGTTGAGGACTAGCAGCGGCCAAGAAGCGATCGTACTAGATAACCTTGCTCAGAGTTTAACCGAGCTAATTTCTACAGTAGAAACTCACCAACAGCAAGGAATCAAAGCATTAGAACAAGCTGAAAATTTGCGAAACCGAATTATTCTCGGGAGTATGCTAATTTCAGCACTCATCGCCGTCGCGCTGGCGGACAAAACCAGCCGCGCGATCGCCCAACCCCTCGAAACCGTTACTAATGTGGCTCAGCAAGTCGCTCGCGAATCGAATTTTAACCTGCAAGTACCAGTCACAACAAACGACGAAATCGGAGTTTTAGCGATCTCTTTCAATCAATTGATTCAACGAGTTAGCGAGTATACAAAAGAACTCAAACAAACTCAAGCCCAATTAATTCAGACCGAAAAAATGTCATCTCTCGGTCAAATGGTTGCAGGGATAGCCCACGAAATCAACAATCCCGTCAACTTCATCGGCGGCAACATTGACTATGCCAACCAATACATCGAAGATTTAACAGGTTTGGTAACTCTCTATCAAGAATATTATCCCAACCCACCAGATGCCATTCTAGAGCGCATCGAAGACATTGAACTCGAATTTCTCAGAGAAGATTTGCCAAAAACCCTCTCTTCAATGAAAATGGGAGCCGATCGCATTCGCGAAATTGTCGTATCCATGCGGAATTTTTCGCGATCGGACGACGGAAAAATGAAATCAGCCGACATTCACGAAGGAATAGATAGCACGCTCGTCATTCTCAATCACCGACTCAAACAAGGTATTCAAGTTATTAAACAATACGGTAAGTTGCCTGCGCTTGAGTGCTATCCCGCGCAACTGAATCAAGTATTTATGAATATTATTAGTAATGCAATAGATGCGCTGGAGGAGGTGAAAAAGGAAGACAAAGGCTATTCGCCAACGATTTGGGTTAGCACGGAAATTACAGCCGACAATACTGTCACCGTCAAGATTCGGGATAACGGGCCCGGAATTGCAGCAGCCTGTGCCCAACAGATATTTGACCCATTTTTTACTACAAAGTCGATCGGCAAAGGTACTGGATTAGGATTGGCTATTTCCTATCAAATCCTTGCCAAACATCAAGGCAAAATTGAGGTAAATTCTCAAATAGGACAGGGCACGGAATTTGTGATTACTTTGCCAGTTGCTGCGTAATATCACGCGGGGCGGGATGAAGATAAAAAATCGGTTCCCACCGTGGCCCCATTTCCAAAACCAGCCGACTTGCTCAACCAATTGAAGGCCCGACGTAAAAAGTCCGGGGCGAACTTGGCATATATAGAGGCGGTTTGAGAAATACTAGAAAACCATTAGCGCGAAAATTGAGCGAAAAACACAACGATTGGTGACAATAAATCTGAAACCGTTGAATCATATTGTTTTCGGTTGCACCGGAATGATACCGAGGACACGGCACTGCCCTGTCCTCTATATCATGTCGCTCGTGCAACCGGAAACGATATCAACACTCAACAGTCAACAATCATTCCGGTGCAACCAGAATTGATATCACAAATGATTGAAATGGATGGGGGCGGAGGGACTTGAACCCACACGACCGTTTCGGGTCAACGGATTTTAAGTCCGTAGCGTCTACCATTCCGCCACGCCCCCCTTTGGTCAAGCTGCTGTGGTTTTGAGCCACTAAGAGCAACAGCCTTTTATTCTACAGCCAAAACCCCAATTTACGCAACCCCTAATCAAAAAATTTCCAAAAGTCGCGCTGGATCTCCCCAAGCGGTACAATAGTTAACCAGCTAACGGAGCGTGTCAACTGACTTACCCGTGTTATTATTCCCCTAAAGCAAATCTATGTATATTACCTTACTGCTTTACGCCGTCTTGGCAGGAGCCTACCTCCTGGTAGTACCCGCAGCCACCTACGCTTACCTGAACAGCCGCTGGTACATCGCTACCTCTTTTGAGCGCGGCTTCATGTACTTCTTGATGTTCTTCTTCTTCCCAGGTATGTTTCTCCTAGCTCCATTTTTGAATTTTCGGCCCAAACGGCGGCAGATAGAAGCCTAAATGCGACGTATTGACGTAATTGGAATCAGTATCGGCTTTTTTGTAGCAGGTGGGTTGGTCTACTTGCTACTGCAATTCGCCGGACTTGACAGCATGAATGCAGGGATTTGGAGCCAGTTATTTTTGGTCGCCGGCTTGATTGGCTGGCTGGTGACTTATTTATTTCGAGCACTGACTCAAAATATGACCTACAGCCAGCAATTGCAAGACTACAAAGAAGCTGTCTTGCAGAAGCAGCTCGATGAACTCACTCCTGAAGAATTAGCCAAACTTCAAGCCGAAATTGAGCAGGAAAAAGATAATTAGTCAATAGTCGTTAGTTCTCAGTTATTAGTTATTAGTGAGCTATTAGTGATTATTTATTAGCAATAAACTCTGAACTAATGACTGGGGAATAACAACTCATGAATAGTAAGATTGACGGCTAACTAATGACTGATGACTGATATCACGTTCCCTAAAATAAGCGCAATAGGTTTGTAGTGAGGACTTCAGTCCGAGGGAGTTTTATGAGGAAGGAATTACTCACTACAAACAAATTTGATTGCGATGGATCGAGGGGAAATCCTATGTATGATGACTGATAACCAATGACTGATGACTAATAACTAATGACTATTTCTAATTGTTTTGAAACGTTACGCAAGAACCACGAATGTGCATTGATTCCTTTTATTACTGCTGGTGACCCAGACTTGGAGACAACGGCTAAAGCACTGCAAATTTTGGATGATAACGGTGCAGACGCGATCGAGCTTGGCGTTCCCTATTCTGACCCGCTAGCTGACGGGCCGGTGATTCAAGCCGCTGCTACAAGGGCGCTACAGCGGGGAACGCGGTTAGATTCGGTGCTGGAAATGGTAGCGAAAGTTAGTCCGAATTTGCGATCGCCCATCATTCTCTTCACATACTACAACCCGATTTTGTACCGAGGGATAGAAACCTTCTTGCAGCAAATCAAAAGTGCTGGAGTTCAGGGATTGGTTGTACCAGACTTGCCCTTAGAAGAAGCCGACAGTCTCATCCAACCTGCCAACAAATTAGGGATTGAACTAACATTATTAGTTGCTCCGACAAGTCCCAAAAGTCGTATAGAAGCGATCGCTCGTCAGTCTCAAGGATTTATTTACTTAGTCAGTGTGACGGGGGTTACGGGAGTGCGCGAAGGCTTAGAAACGAGAGCAAAAGAGTTGCTGCAAGAACTCCGCACCGTCACCGACAAACCCATCGGCGTCGGGTTTGGTATATCGAAACCCGAACACGCTCGCCAAGTGAAAGAATGGGGTGCAGACGCTGCGATTGTTGGCAGTGCTTTTGTGAAACGCTTGGCTGAAGGCACTCCAGAACAGGGTTTAGAGGCGATAGGCGAATTCTGCAAGAGTTTAAAAACAGCGATTCAAAATGCTTAGTAAGTGTGCACATACTTTCAGCCATTAGACAGATGTCTGCGATCGCGATGTGTCGCCACAATTGCGATTAAAGACCTTGTTGTACTTGAGAGCATACACCACCTTCCTTCTAGTTCCTGACTAGAAGGTTTTTTTTGAGCCGAAAATGCAAAACATTTCAATATATACTGCCGGCACGGAGAACCAAACAGCCCTATAGGGAAAGGACATTGCCGTGTCGGGCGCGGGGTGGTGAGATTTTTAATAATTGGTAGAAGATTGAGGATTGTCCATTCGTTCTTCCTTCTTCCTTGTACTATAACTTGAGAAATCTAACTTGAGATAGATGAAAAGCTGCTGTTTCTCTTCGTAAACTAAAAAAGTGTTTAAGTGCCTAATTTTGTAATGCTAACCATCTACAGAACCACCAGGCATTTGAGCCTATCACAATAGAAAGGAGCATTTTTATGAAGAGACTAACTGCATTTGTGAAAAAAATTCGAGCTGTACAAATTTTAACAGTGTTTCTGGCTGGCATTTTAGTATTAGTGAGTACGGCCTGCAGCCGCCCTGATGTGACGGCAGGAAAAACTGATGTAATCGCAGGACAAGGTGATGCGAGGATAGGAAAAACTGCCGACCAAATTAGAGAAGAAGTGCCTTCAGGGGCTGTAACTTCCGAATTCAAAGGCGGCATGAACGACTACAGCGATGTCGATCCCAGAAACAAAAAGGTAACAACAGAAGAAGCAAAAGCTCAGCTTCTCAAAGAGGAAGCGCAGCACCGCATTGACACCAAATCTAGCAGCAATGTAGGCGAAAACGTGCGGCGGGTAGCGGACGACGCGCCTGACAAACTCGGCCAAATTGGGAACAAGGTGAAGGAAGATGCTAGCACCGCCCAGAGCAAAGCTGATAACTTTGGCGACAAAACCAAACAAGGCTTTGCTAATCTTAAAGAAAACACTCGCGAAGGCTTGAAGGGAGCAAAAGATATTGTTAAAGAAGCCACTGCGGGAGCCAAAGAAAGAGCAGCAGAGGGTACTGAGTCGCTGAGATATGGTACCAGCGGCGGCCAAGAAAATATCAATGATGCAGCGCGAGATGCCAGATAGAACGCTGAAGATGCCTCGGAGAATATTTGCTAGAAAGTGAATCGAGATATTGACATAACTCAACGAGTGGCAGAAACAGCGGCAGACGCGATCGACTAAATTCAAATAACGCTGTTTCCGTCTCGGGAAGCTAGATTCCGACAGGGGTTTTAACCTCTGTCGGAATCTACGTAAAGTCATGTGAACACTACTGCCTATTACTATTTGATTTGGTTTTAACCCCTGGGAGGGCTATTAGGCCGGAAGTAGAGTGGAGGGGGAGTTTCACCACAATGCAACGATTCTGTCCTTTTCTAGGGGGGACTAGAGTGCCACTGCTTTCACGACGGATTCTTTATAATTTCTATAGATTGTATTTGGACTTTTTAAGGTATTAACTGTTTGAGCTGCTTCGCGGAAATTTGGGCGATCGAGCTATATTAAATTCAATTAATTACCCATTGTATTTTTCCAGACAGGAAACTGCGGTGTTTATACGGTATTTCGCGTTCATTGAATTGCATTTGAGATTAACAGGAGAAACTTATACGTAAGTAAAAAGCTTTAATCGCGATCGCCAAAGTATAAAATGTTGTTCATTAACAGACAATTGGAATTTTCGATCGGGCGATCAAAAATTATGCGGTTTATGCCCTAAGATAGATACACTAAGTTTTGTCAAGCTAATCTCGGAGTTGAGGTCAGGCGATATGAACGCAACAGTAGATGTAGTAGATTTGACTGCGGTAATACCGGGATATCGCCCGATCGCGCAATTGTACACAGATTGTCGATCGGCTATCGATCGGTTCGTGTCCGAGAAAGACCAACCACCCGCCGCTAAAATTCTCAAACCTACGTCGTTGTGGCGGAGGATTTCCGGAACGCGGTGCTGCCCAAATCCCAAAAAGTTGCATTAGCGACCGTTAATTGGATGGGTAGAAATAGTCCTCAAGCGAACAGACATTCTCGACGAACTCGAACGCAGGCCGGTTATTTACAAATACATTAAACCTTCCAATCTTTCAATTAATCTTAACTGTTATCTGCCACATGGAGGTGTATAAAATTTAGCAAAAAGAGGCCACGGATTCGGGATGTATTCGAGCCGTAATCCGCCGCCAATCGACAGGGGAAATAGAGGCAAACCTTATCTTAGGAATTGTGTTTTGATGCTAGTAACGATGATGCACGACTTTTATGATGCGCTGGCAGATTTGGCAATCTATGCAGATGCCGCACCGGCGGAGCGCCAACAAATCCTTAAGCGCGTTGGGGCTAGTCAGAAAAAACTAAAAGAATTCGCGCACCATACGCCGATCAATTACCAACACAAGTTCGATCTGGTTGAGGCAGAATTGCTGGGCGTTTTGGGACAGACAGCCGAAGCAATGGAACTGTACGATCGAGCTATTACCGGAGCTAAAGCTAACGAATATGTCAATGAAGAAGCTCTGGCCTGCGAACTCGCTGCTAAGTTTTACCTGTCATTGGGAAGAGAAAAAATTGCCCGACTCTACATGATAGATGCCTATGATTGCTATGTCCGCTGGGGAGATAGAGCAAAAATTGATGACTTAGAAAAACGTTATCCTCAATTATTAAAACCGATTTTAGAACCCGCAAAACTTCCTGCAAATCCATTAGCAAATTTTCCAACACCTGCGGGGCAAAATCAATCGCTTCATCCATCCATTCATCCATCCATTCATCCGTCTGTTTCGGCGAGCGTCTCAGATTTCGGGAATTTTTCAACACTGCTAAAAGCTTGTCAAGCGCTCTCTAGTGAAAGAGAACTCGATCGACTGATTGCCAAACTGATGCAACTGGCGATGAAAAATACAGGAGCTGACAAAGGAGCGCTGATTTTGCCAAACGGCAATCAATGGGAAATCGCGGCTACCAGCGCGCTCGACAATTCGGGAGTCGAGTGGGCGATCGACTTATCATCCGCAACACTCGATGAAAACAGAGATATCTTGCCCCTCAAAATTGTTGACTGCGTTAAAAATTTATTGAAACCTGTGATTGTTCGGGATCTCGCTCAACAACGCGATTGGGATTCCGACTCCTACATCCTCAAATACCAACCGCAGAGCCTGTTGTGTTGGCCGATTCTCGATCGAGGCAACTTAGTCGGCATTTTGTATCTGGAAAATCGCTTAACCGCAAGAGTTTTTACCCGCGATCGCCTGCAACTTCTCAATCTCCTGTGTTCCCAGGCAGCCATCTGTTTGCAAAATGCTCTGCTATATAAAAAATATCAGGATTACAACCAACAATTAGAGCGATCGCTAGTAAAAATTAGCCGAACCGAAGCTCAGCTTGCCGATCAGAAGAAAATGCTCCAAGCGATTCTTGATGTCGCTCCGATTTGGATTTGGATGGTGAATCCCAGTGGTAAAGTACAGTTTTTGAACAAGACATTTTCTCAAGATGTGGGCGTGCCTCTGAGCGATTTCCTAGCTGTCGATCATTATAAAGATATACTGGGGGAGAATGCAGCGGGCTGTCTGGTTTCCGATGCCGCCTGCCTTGCTCAAGATTTGCCGCATTACTCCAGCGAAATTCTCAGACTTGTGGATGGCAAACTACACTATTTAGAAATCACGAAAGTCCAGTTAAAAAATTCCCATGGCGAGACGATCGGGATTATTGGTTTGGGTGTTGATGCCACTGAGCGCAAGCGAGCCGCCGAACTTTTGCAAGAGCAAAATCAACAGCTAGAACGAACTTTAAAAAATTTACAACAAGCACAACTGCAAATCGTGCAAAATGAGAAAATGTCGGCATTGGGTAATTTAGTCGCCGGAGTCGCCCACGAAATTAACAATCCGATTGGGTTTATTTCTGGCAATTTAAACGAAGGTAAAAGAAGTTTGGAAGATGTGATCGAACACTTAGAATTGTATCGCTCCGCTGCATCGCAATCGGAAATAGCCGACCACGCCGAAGAGATAGACCTCGATTATCTTTTGGAAGATTTACCGAAGATGATTGATTCAATGCAACTCGGGTGCGAGCGCATTTGCAGCATCAGCAACAGTTTGCGTACCTTCTCCCGAGGCGACAAAGACTACAAAGTTCCTTTTAATATTCACGAAGGCATTGATAGCGCTATTTTAATTTTGAAACACCGCCTCAAAGCAAACGAACACCGCCCGCAGATCGAAGTGATAACTAAATACGGCAATCTCCCTAAAATCGAATGTTTTCCGGGTCAATTGAATCAAGTTTTCATGAACCTGCTTGCCAATGCGATCGATGCCTTAGAAGAGTCAAATATAGGACGCACTTTTAGCGAAATTACCGCCAATCCCAACCGCATCACGATTTGCACGGATATAATTGGCGAAGGGTACATTAAAATTAAAATTGCTGATAACGGCACTGGGATAAAAGAGGAAGTTAAACAGCAGATATTCGACCATTTGTTCACGACGAAAGGTGTCGGCAAAGGAACAGGATTGGGGTTGGCAATTGTCCAGCAGATTGCGGTAGAAAAACATGGCGGAAGCATCGAGGTAAATGGCGAGCCAGGAATTGGCACTGAGTTTGCGATCGTTTTGCCTGTGAAGGGATAAATTTGAATTAAAATTCAATGTTTTTTGGGCGATCGCGTAATTAAAATATACTGACTTTGATTGGGGTCTTTTTTTGAAAGCCTTGGCATAACGATTTTAAAGTAGGATCATTTTTTTGATCAAGCAGTCTGGTTTACAAGCTGTTGCTACTGTACTTAATGAACCTGGAATATGCTGTATTTTAGACCCCCTATAAGTGAGTGCGTCACCCATTTTTAGTTGCGAGATGTCTATTATACAAAAAAATTAATCACCAAGGCTTCGCCCTACAAAAATTTATCTTAAATTTAACCAATCTTGAATTTCTTGCGCTAACCAAGCCGCCTCAACCTCTTTCAAATTTGTTGCTAAAGTATAAAAGTAAGTTCCCCTCTCGTTACCTGAACGAATCCTGATTTGATTTCCCTGATAAGTATTGTATAGAAAAGCACCCAAAATCTCAGAAACTTCCCCCCTTTGTCCTAAATAACTCCAACCAAATATCTGATGTTCCAGTTTAAAGTAGTTCCGGTTAAAGGTAATTTTAGTACCATTGCCCAAAATCTTAAGTAACATACTTGCTACCAGCGGAAAAAATCCTAATCCCATACTGAAATTTACTTGCAAATATGCTAAGACTATCGGCCAAGATAGCAGTAGAGTTAATATTCCTATAAAAGCACCTAAAAAAGGCTTTCTGGCTAAAGTAGACGGAATTTTAATGTTTAACTCCGTTGCTGATTTGCTAACTTGAATGCGACAGTGAGGTGGTTTAGCAATTTTCCAAACAGTCGGAATTGGAAGATTAGCCCCTTGTATTTTTCCCGATTTCAAAGCTGCTAAAGCCTCTCTAGACTTGCTGAAACGCTTTTCTAAGGCGATTTCCGTCATCTTCTCAATCCAGCTTACCAAAGTGGGGTTCACACTCACGCGATCGCTAAACTGAATCCGAGAATCTTTCTGGGGCAAATCCGCAGGAGTCATCCCCGTTAACAAATGAATTAAAGTAGCTCCCAAAGCATACAAATCCGAAGCCGCCACCGCCCGCCCCCAAAACTGTTCTAAGGGTGCATAGCCACTCGTTCCTACCACTGTAAACGTTACACCTGTGACGGCCGCTTGAGCTTGTACCGCCCCAAAATCTACTAGATAAACGTGCTGATCTTCCCCCCAAATTAAATTACTCGGCTTAATATCTCGGTGCAAAACCGGGGGGCTTAATTCATGCAAATAAATTAAAATTTTCAGCACTTCAGTGGCAATTTTTCGTACTTGTTTTTCTGAAAATTTTTTGCCTTTTTCTAACAATTCCTGAAGTGAAAATCCCGGAATATAATCTTGCACTAAGCCAAACCAAGGCAATCCTGCTCCGGCTTCCCGCTCTAGGGAAAAATAATCTCGATAGCAAGGAATGCGGGGATGATTTAGCGCCTGCAAAACTTGTGCTTCTCTTTCAAAAAGCTTGAGTTCTTCCCACTGCATTTCCGGGCTAAAAGCTAACATTTTCAGCGTCACCTGTTCTTGAGACTCTAAATCCACTGCTAGCCAAGTTTGATGACCGGCCGCTGTGCGTCCTAAACGCTGTTGCAATTGATAACGTTCTTGTAAAATTTTTCCTGTATCTAACACAGCATTGCCCTCCTGTTTTGACTTCTACAAAATGGCCTTACCTATTAAATTAATGACGGGTCTCCTACCCAGCTTATTTTTACTCATAATTGTTAAATCACAGGGTCGGAGATTAACTATTTTGGTGACAGCCTTAAATTGCTACTAGAAGTAATTACCCGTGCATTTCTCCATTCGGCATAATTGTACCGCGCCACTGAGCACCTGATAAATTAGCAGTGCTCAAATCTGCCCTAATCAAACTTGTGCGGTGCAAAATTGCCTCCCGCAAATCAGTTCTAGCCAGATAAGCATCAGTCAGATTAGCTTCACTCAAATTTGCCTGATTAAAATTAGCTCGACTCAAATCAGCCCGCACCAAATTAGCTCGACTCAAGTCAGCCATGATTAAATTAGCATTGCTCAACTTAACATCAGTCATAAATGCACCCCGCAAGTTAGCGCCAGCCAATTCAGCATCAATTAACACAGCTCTTTCCAACTTAGCATTTGCCATTACAGCCCAGGAAAAATTTGTTTCTACCAAAGTTGCTTCAGTCAAAAATACGCCATCTAAAATAGCTTCGCTCAAATTTGCCTGAGTCAGATTTGCTTCCCCCAGAGATGCTTCTGTCAAATTCGCGTGGCTGAGATTAGCTTTAGTCAAATCTGCACCTTGCAAATTGACGCCCCGCAAATCTGCACCTTGCAAATTTGCACCCCGCAAATTTGCACCCTCAAAAATCCGCGGCTCCTTCCGCAAATTTGCACCCCGCAAGCACGCACCGCGCAAATCTGCACCTTGCAAATTCACACCTCGCATATCTGCATCGCTCAAATTTGCATCGATAAAAACTGCCAAAGAGATATTGGCTCTGCGAAAGTCTGCACCTTGCAAAGTCGCTCCGTGGAAGTCTGCATCGGACAAATTTGCTCCGCTCAAGTTGGCCTGATTTAAGTTAGCACCGCACAACTTTGCATTAGTTAAATTTGCGCGCTGAAGGTTAATTCGGCTCAGGTACGACATCGCTAAGTTTGCACCCCAGAGGTCAGCACTGCTTAAATTGACGCCAATTAAATCAGCACCGCTCAGGTATACGCCTCGGAGATTCATACCTTGAAAATCTAGTTCTCCTGATGTATATCGCCTTAAAATTTCGCTGGCATTCATATTTGTTTTTGTTGTTAATTAGGTACAATCTGCTATTTCTAGACTGCTTAAATTTCTGTTCGCGCAGGCGGACTTAGTTTTTGTAGCCCCAGACTTGAGTCTGAGGAATTTGATGAAATTTCTTGAATTTCAGTTGACGCAGGCCGACTTAGTTTGTGTAGCCTCAGACTTTAGTCGGGGCATTTAATGAGTTTGATTGACAAATTCTTGAGTCCAAAAGACTGTTTTGCTACCTAACTGTCGCCCGTGAATTTTCACATGAGTAAGATATTTGGATTTTAAAGTACACAGTTTTTTGTGAATGTATGTAGCTGTAGCCTGTTGGTTGGGTACTTCAGCCGACTCCAGAATAACATGGAGCCAACCGTCTTTAAATCCCGCTGTAGCAGCAATTCCTTTAGGCTGTAGCAATTGATTAATCAATTGGGCGATCGCCTTTGGTTTGCCTTGCTTTGCCATTTCCAAAAGCTGATACTGATTTGCTTTATGGCTAGAGTTTTCCTGCGGTATGTCTAAAATATTGTCATCCAGGTCTTCGGTGATTTCAGAAGGATATTTACCGCTTTCTTTTGACTCCAGTTCGATCAAAATTTCCAGCAATTTATCGGTAAACTTCTGAACTTTTCCTACATACTCTCTGAGATTTTTATATTTCCAGTACAAACGCTCCTCTGGACTTCCCGTAGAAAATTTTCCGTTCAAAGCAGCTTCTAACTTGGTGAATATATTTTCTATTTGCGCCGTTGCGGAGTTAGCACTTTGACTGACTAATTCTGTCATTTCTTCTTCCAATTCCAACTTGCGTTTGATGGAATCGCTAATATTTATAATAACAGGAGCCGCAGGTTCTAAAGTTTCGATAATAGTCGCCATTTCTGCAACTGGGAATGTTTCTACCATTTCATGTCTGAAATCGGTAGCATAATTATTGCTGGTTTCGGCTTCTTTAAACTGTACATTTTCTGCCGTGTCCGGGACTAAGTAACTCTTTTGGGGGTCATAATGATAGTGAGCAGGAGCAGCTTGAAGGATGTGAGTAATCTCGCCTGGATCAAAATAATCGGTGCGCCTGTCCACCAGCTTGCTCTCTTCATAAACACTGTTGTTTAAATGCGTCTGATCGTAATCTTCGCTAGCCGAAGATTCGGCTTCATCCGGTTCTTCCTGTTGCATTTTTGCGTAACAAGGATTCATCGCTTTGATGATTACGCTCGCAGCTTGGTCGTTTTCATCTCGGTTGTCAAGATTGCTAGCAGTTGTGTACAATCGAGATTCGAGTTCGGCTAGGCTGCCACAGACATTAAACAGTTGTCGCAGTAGATTGTCAAGTTCTTGAGTTTTCAGCAGTAGCCAGTCGCGATCGCTAAAAGTAAACTGGTGATAAAGAGTAGAAAAAATTAGGATTTTCGCCCTCAGCGGATTTGTTTGCTGCAAAATTTTTTGTCGGACATCAAATAATTTGCCGGGGTTCCTTGCACTTTCTTCGCTGCTGCTGGGTATTTCCGAACTAAAGTGATCTTCAAATGCGGGAGCTTCCTGACCGCCAAAACTAGATATGTTTATTTCTAATTTGGTGAAATCTTCAAATTCATACAGCCTGCTAAGTTGACAGACTATGAGGTCTGCTACTAAAGCATACTCGGTTTTTTTATTAACCTTAGAGACTATACTATTTAAAACTGATTCAATATCTTCTAACCTGCTGTACTTGGCGCACAGCTCTTCAATTAAAATCCTTACATCTGCGCTGGCGAGTTGGGCGGGGTCGTTTTCCCAGGACTCTTTACAAGCAAAAAATATTATTTTTTTAATGCGCGAGAGATTCACGTCTTGTTCTAATTCGCGAACAACTTCATCTAAAATAGATAAAGCTTTCATAGTTTTCCTCCCATAAAAATACCCTGTCAACACTCAGCAAGAAATAATACAATTATACCACATTTGATAAATGCAAGACTTTGATGCGATCGTAATTGGCAGCGGTATTGGCGGCTTAGTCGCAGGCTCGATGCTAGCTCGTTACGGCAAGCGGGTGCTCGTCTGCGAGAGCCACACAATAGCGGGCGGGGCAGCTCACAGCTTTTCGCGCCGGGGATTTCACTTTGATTCGGGGCCTTCTTTTTATTGCGGTTTGACTGACCCCCGGTCGTTCAATCCTTTGCGGCAAGTTTTTGATGTTTTGGAGGAATCGATCGCAGCAATTTCCTACGATCCCCTGGGGCATTACCATTTTCCCGAGGGAAGTTTACCGATTTATGCTGATGCGAGAAGTTACTTAGATGCTGTAGCTAAGTTCGCACCGCAAGGTGCTGTAGAATTGCAGCAATTTCAACAAAATTTATTAGTTTTGTATGAAGCTTTGCGTGGAATTCCGGCTTTAGCGCTGAGATCCGACTGGCAGTTAATACCTGTTTTGCTGTCTCGGTACTCGCCTGCTTTGCTGAAGCTGTTGCCGCTAGTAGGTGCGATCGCGGGTTCAGCCGGTTCCTTGATGGATCGGGATGTGCGCGACCCTTGGGTGCGGCGTTTGATCGACTTGGAGTGCTTTTTGCTGTCGGGTTTGAAAGCGCACGGAACTGTCGCGCCGGAAATAGCTTTTATGATTGGCGAACGATCGCGCTGTGCGATCGAATATCCTGTAGGTGGCAGCGGTGCGATCGTCGATGCTTTAGTGAGAGGTTTGCAGCGCTGGGGAGGAAAATTGCGCCTGGGATCTCCCGTCGAGCAAATATTAGTTGAAGCGGGCAAAACAACCGGCGTTCGCTTGAAAAATGGCGAAGTTATCCGCACCCCAATTGTCATTTCAAATGCCACAATCTGGGATACTTATACAACATTACTGCGGCCTGAAGATTTGCCGGAAAGCTACCGAAAAAACGCTTTGTCGATGCCAGCAGTAGAGAGTTTCATGCACCTGCATTTAGGAATTAAAGCCGAAGGACTCGAAGGTTTGACTGGCCACCACGTCGTCGTTCACGACAGCAAGATTGACATTACAGTACCCGGAAATACTTGCATGATTTCGATTCCTACAGTGTGGGATGCAACTCTGGCGCCGCCCGGACATCACGCCGTTCATGCTTATACATTGGAACCTTACGAAGGTTGGGAATATGGCGAATTGTATCTGCAGAAAAAGCAAGAGCGATCGCAATCTCTGTTTCAAGCTTTAGAAAAAATTATACCCGATTTGCGATCGCGAATAGTCTTAGAGTCGATCGGCACACCGCTAACCCACGCCCGATTTTTGCGCCGATATCAAGGAACTTACGGGCCTGCAATTGCCGCCGGAAAAGGCTCATTTCCCGGGCCGCAAACACCAGTCAAAGGCTTGTATCGGGTGGGAGACAGCACCATGCCGGGAATTGGCGTCCCCGCCGTCGCAGCATCGGGTATTTTGTGCGCGAATACTTTGGTAAATTCGGATATTACAGCACAATTTTTGTAAGCGAAGGAAGAAGGAAGAAGGAAGAAGGAAGAAGGAAGAAGGAAGAAGGAAGAAGGAAGAAGTAAGAAGGAAGAAGGAAGAAGGGAAATTAACTGGTTCCCTGCCTCTGGCGGGGAACCGAGATCCAGAGGCTCTGCCTCGCTGGCAAAAAAACAGGAGGCAAAGCAATAGTGAAATGCGTTCCCAGCCAGAGCCAGGGAACGAGGAAAAAACTACTTTTTACCAAATCTGCCTGCTGCCAAAACTGATTATCCACCAGCGGCAAAAGCGCCCAGAATTGCGATCGACAAAGCCAAACCGGGCAACAGCAGCAATCCTAACATCAAAGCATCGTGTCCGCTCATCACTTTCTCCTAATATTGACCTTTGACATTATACTCTATAAACTGCCATCTTGCCTCGGCCTTAATAATTAAAACCGGCATAGAGATTCAGGATTGACAGGGCAAATTTTATTAACAATCGGATTCCCGCGCAAGTCCAGGCTAGTTAACTTTTGCAAAGATTGCAAAGAACTGATATCAGAGATTTGATTGTTGTACAAGTCTAGTAAAAATAAATTATTTAAAGCTTGTAGCGCGCTGGTATCCGAAATCGGGTTGTTGAACAGATACAGTTGAGTCAAATTAGTTAACGATTTCAGCGGACTGATGTCTGATATTTGATTGTTACCGAGGTTTAGTTCAATTAAATTAGTGAGGGAGGCCAAAGGACTAATATCTGATATTTTATTTTGGAATAAAACCAATTTATTTAAGTTAGTTAGAGAACCCAGCGGAGTAAGGTCAGATATTTCATTTCCGAAGAGAAACAGCGTATTGAGATTTTTTAAGGAAGCCAGCGGCGTGATATCTGATATTTTATTATTGTAAAGGTAGAGTGTCTGGAGTTCAGTTAAATTTTCCAGAGGAGCGATATCTGAAATTTGATTGTTGTAGAGAATCAGCGCATTTAAGTTAGTTAAGTTTTTCAGCGGAGTGATGTCGGAAATTTTGTTGTCAAACAAGACAAGTGCGGTAAGATTAGTTAGATTTGCTAGGGAACTGATATCGGAGATTTGATTGGTATCGAGAACAAGTTGACTCAGATTTATTAGAGATGAAAGCGGGCTGATATCTGAGATTTGATTAACATCCATAATCAAAGTTTTCAGATTGGTTAAAGATTGCAGGGAAGCGAGGTCAGATATTCGATTGCTGCCGAGGATTAGATTAGTAAGTTTAGTGAAAGATGAGAGGGGAGTGATATCGGTAATTTGAAGATTTTTGAGGTTAAGTTCTGTTGTATTAGAAAGCAGTGCGTTGGCTCGATCGCACTCGGAAGTGTCTGAGATTTGCAACAGTATTTCTACCGTATGTTTAGCATCAAGCGAGAGATTCTCTTTTTGCTGGCACCAATCGGGAAAGTTATTATAAGTTGTCATGGGCTGTGCTGCCTTAATCGATTTTAGATTCGAGATTTTAAATTTTAGATAAGTATAGCAATTCTATTTCATTTGTGAATGACATTTTTTTCGGCTTTTGAGAAATTTCGGCAAAAATTGTGTAAAGTAATCTTAAGATGCTTAATTGAATTGCATTCGTAGGAGCCAAGAGCCAACTATGACACCAGAACTAATTTTTAATGTCGGTAATCTGTTCGTTGTGCCTTTCTGGGCAATTATGATTTTATTACCAAACTGGGGAATTACCCGAAAAGTGATGAATTCCTTTATTCCGTTTGCAGTGCTAGCCGTTTTGTACATATATTTGTTTGGTAGCAGTCTGACTGCGGAAAATGCGGCTGCTTTGTCCAATCCCAAACTAGCAGATATTGCTAAGTTTCTGGGTGAGGAAACGGCGGCGGCTACGGGATGGATACATTTTTTAGTGATGGACTTGTTTGTCGGGCGCTGGATTTATTTGGAAGGACAGCGGACAGGAGTTTGGACGGTTCATTCTTTGGCTTTGTGTTTTTTTGCTGGGCCGATGGGATTGCTTTCTCATATTGTAACTGCTTGGATTACTCAAAGGTTTTTCCCGAGTTCTGAGGCGGCGGAAACGGTTACTTCATCGGTTTAGGCACAGGGTTTTTAATACCTTGGATGTTATATCGCATCCGGTTGCATCGGAATGATTAAACCGCGAAGGCGCAAAGGACACGAAGGAAGAGAAAGAAGAAGGTGCAGTTCTTCCTTCGTGCTCTTTGCGTCTTCGCGGTTCATTTAATCTTACTCCATAACAGAACTCGATCTAATACAAACGGGGTTGATATCAATCATCCACTCTTGGACGCAGAACCTAATTATGTAGCGTGCACCTGAAGCACTTTACCGCTAGAAGTTGGGTAGGGGCAGGTTTATAAGTACCTAGTATGTGAATTGCAGATAGGGGTGAACTCGCCCGTACAGAATTTTAAGAATTGGCTAGGGGCAGCACTAAACGAGCCACAATTAAATTGTTTTCTAACATTTCTATAGAAAAGTTTCCCCCCATTAAGCGTACCGCTCGCTGATAAACTAAAAGATTTTGCACGATCGACCTATTGGAAGTAGAAACGGCTAATATGTCCGGCCCGGAACCGCTGTTGAAGGCAGCAATTAAGTGTCGATCGCACGCGCCGCTATCGCTCACAGACAATTCTAGCCAATCTTCTCCCAACAACTGAGAGCGAATCTCAATCTTGGCGCCAACAGCAGAGCGCCTGCAAGCCGCCGCCAGCAATTCGCACAGTATCAAATCCAGCTTGATGCTGTCGCCGCGAACGCTCAAAGTCTGACCAGCAGGCATCGACACAGCAATTTCTCTGTGCACTTCCAGCAAGACTTGCGACTGTTTGACCAGGGAGGCCGTTCGATCGAGCGATCGCCTCAGCCAAGCGCTCACAGGCACCGCATCTTGTCCGAATTGCAGCCGCCACTGTTCCTGTTTCAGCAGCAGATGAGTTGACCCCAAAGCATTGCCAATTTGCCGCAAAACCTGTTGGTAGCGCAAAATTTTCAGAGCATCCTTTTGCTCCTTCGCCGACTGCAAAATCGACTGACTCAACTCCCCCAACTCCTTCACCCCCGCTCCCACAGTGCGGTAAAACTCCTCAAAACGGCGCTGTTTGTACCAGTTGAGCAGCTCCAGATCCAATCGCTGCGACTCGCTTGCCGATTGCACCGCCAAATACCTGTGCCACCAAGCCAACTGAGACGCCATCGAGCTGAGTAAACTCACCGACAACTCCGACCACTGGCGGCCCGGAGCGTCCGCAGCCACCACAATGCCCGCCGCAGCGTGTTCTGGGGCAGTCCGCAGCGCCACCGTCAGAATCTCGCCAATTCCCGGACTGCGGAGCCACCGCTTCGTCGCCAGCGGCAGTTGGCTCGTGCTCTGTTGCAGCACGCCCGCTTCTGCCAGGGTTTGTTGGATCAAGGCATCTGTTTTGACAGGAATCACCGCCTCGGGATTGAGGGCAAATACGGGATTGGCAGCTACCGTCGCCACGATGGAACCTTCCTCCTGACCCGGATTCCAAGTAATTAGGGCGACTAAAGGACAGGAAAGTGTCTGGGAAACGTGTTGAGCAAAGTTACGATCGAGCTTTTGTAGCGGCAACTCTGGGAACATCGTCGGTGAAGCAGCAGATATCTCTTGCTCAGATTGCTCATCAGGAGAATGGTGCAAAACCGCCAAACCCGATTTGAGCAATCGTTCAAATTGCTGATATTTGTCGATTTCCGCACTCTGCTGCCAGGAGTGCAGGATCAATCCTAGCTGTTGGCCCACTAGCCGAACTAATTCTTGCTCAGATCGCCTCCAAGTGCGAGTTGCATTGTGTCCGACAACCAGCAAACCCTCGATCGATTTTCGATTGGGGATTTTCGATTTTAGATTGGGGTTTTCTCCCTCTTTCTTTTTCCCCCTCGTGGTCGATGCCAAAAGCGATCGCACCCCCGCCTCCCCCAACACTTCCCGCCAAGCGCTCAACCGCCCGTCTTCCTCCCAATTTTCAATAGCCACAGGTTCGCTTTCTTGCAACAGCCCCACGTCAGCCACATCGAGGGCGTTGAGCGGCGACGGCACTGATCTGCGGTTGCGGGGCAGATTTTGGCAGACAATTTCAAAGCGATTTTGTTCTTCGCCGTACAGCAGTAGCAAAAAGTATTCGCATTTGAGCCGCTCGCACAACTGTTCGGCGGTATTTTTCAAAGTCGCCTCCCAGTCAGCATCGCTGTAGATGGCGCGAGCTATTCCCGCAGTTAAATCTCGATCGATCTCAATTTGCTGAATTTTCTCCTCCATCTCCGACACAGGAGCCGTCAGAGCCACTAACTGCGCCACTCCCTGCAGGTAATGCTTTTCATTGTCTTGCCAAATCCGGGGCTCGCCGGCTTCGACTGCCAAAAATCCCAACAATTCCCCTTCTGAAACAATCGGCGCAGCCAACAGAGAGCGAGCGCGGATTTGCTGCATCAACCGCCCCGTCAGCTCAGTTTTCAGAGAACTTTGAGATTCACCGATCCAAACCATTTCTTCCCTGCCCAAAGCCTGATAAAATTCGCCCAAGTCTTGAACGGTGATGCCCGAAGCCGCTCGGCTCGGCCCGCCCAAACCCGGAGCAACTTCGCGGTTGCTGACTCGGCGCCAAAAATAGCGCCGCTCTCGCTCGAACCAATAAACATTGGTGCGCGTCGGCTCGATAAATTCATGAGTTTGTTCGACCACCGCTTGCAAGTATTGGTCGAGAGATCGCAGTTCCCCCAACTGCGAAATCAGCGCTAAAAGAGACTCGTCTGGGTGTTTAACTTGTTGTCGCTGCCAGTCTTTTTCTATTTGGTAAAGAGCAGTTGCCAGCGCTCCAAATACGATCGCCAACTGCGTTTTTTCCCCGGACTTTGGCGACGCTCCCCACACGTCTGTGCCGAGCAAAATCACGCCGTAGCAGCGGTCTTTGTAGCGGAGCGGAAACAGAGTCGTGCCTTGAATATTGAAAGTTTGAGCTGCTTTGCGCCATTCTCCGGCTCTACTTTCCGATCGCAAATCCGGAACTCCCACCGGCCGGAGCTGAATCACCACTTGTTCCAGCAAATCCCCCGGACTCAGAGCAAACCGCTGTTTGAGAAAAGACAGGTCGCCGTTAGGAGTTATGCCGCCTTTGCCGAACAATCTGTGGGCCTGTCGATCGTACAACCCGATCCAAATCAACGGCCAGTCAAATTCGGTTTGCAAGTAACCGAGTGTGGTCGAAAGTAGCACTTCAACATTCTCCTCTTCTCGCAGAGTCTGGAGAACGCGCTCTAGGGTCGCGATTTGTTCGTCTAAATCCTTTGGTCTTTGCTGCTGCCCCATTTCCAAGCTTCCCCGCACCTTTGTCTAATTTAAAATTACTAACTTAAAAATTCAAAAAAATAAAATACAAAAGAATCAACTTATAATATAATCGTCTCACTTATCCCTCAATCTAAAACATTGGATAAAGTCGATCGAAGTTGAAGTAAAAAATTCGCCTTCACTGTCTGCTCCTGAATATTTTTATTTCCCTTCTCATTTCTAATTTGTAAATTGCCCCAGTACAAATCATTGGATATTTATCAATCAAGTGTACGCCCGCTGTTGTTTTCCGTATTGAAAACCGATGCCGAGTGGCTGCACAACCGCACTCTCCAAGTTCTCGAACTCGCAGCCAGAACCCAGTCAAACCCCGCAACCAGCCAAATGCTCTGGCGATTGCAGAAATCTTTGGGAGTTCAAGATTCTCGCCTCGAACAATCTTTGTGGGGACTGAGCTTTAACAATCCTGTCGGCTTAGCCGCCGGATTTGATAAAAACGGCGTAGCTGCCGATATTTGGGCAAATTTTGGCTTTGGCTTTGCCGAACTCGGCACTGTCACTTGTCAACCACAGCCGGGAAACCCCCAACCTCGCTTGTTTCGATTGACTCAGGACAGTGCAGCCCTCAACCGCATGGGATTTAACAATCAAGGAGCCGCGGCAATGGCAGCCCGGTTTCAGGCAGCACAGAAACAGTCAAAATTCGATGCCTCGCGCCCCATGCCTCAGTCTCGGTTCCCCTTGGGCATCAATCTCGGTAAATCTAAGGTAACACCGTTAGAGCAAGCCGCAGCCGACTATTTGGAGAGTTTTAAGCTGCTGAAAGATTGGGGCGACTATTTTGTAGTGAACGTTTCCTCTCCGAATACGCCTGGGTTGCGATCGCTCCAAGATGCTGCTGGGCTTAGCACAATTTTGGAAATTTTGCAACAAGAAAATCAGGGAATCAAGCCAATTTTAGTCAAGATTGCGCCGGATTTGGAGTCGGAGGCGATCGTATCAATCCTCGACTTAGCAAAAACCTACCAACTAGCAGGAATTATCGCCACAAATACCACCATCCGCCGCGATGGATTGAAAACACAAATATTGCCAGAAACAGGCAAACCAATCGCCGAAGAAGCCGGGGGAATTAGCGGGATTCCAGTGCGGGAGCGATCGACAGAAGTAATCCGATTTATCTGGCAATATACAAAAGGCGAATTACCCATAATTGGAGTTGGCGGCATTTTCACCGCCGAAGATGCTTGGGAAAAAATAGCCGCCGGTGCGAGTTTAATTCAAGTCTACACTGGTTGGGTTTACGAAGGGCCTTGGATGGTGCGCCGGATTCTACAAGGGTTGTTGCAAAAGTTAGAAGAACGCGGATTTAGTTCTATTTCTGAGGCAGTAGGTTCGGACAATCAATAGACATAGGAGTGGAAAGCAAGTCTTGGGCAGGTATCCTGCCTGCCCCACAAGAATCGTTGAAGAAGTCTCATAAATTCTGGCCGCAGGATTTACGCACCGACTCTAACGAGTTATTAACCTTCTTATGTCACTTGAGGCAGAACAAAAATAGAAATCCGGGTAAAACAGGAATATAAAAATTGAGCCAGTCAGCCTATAAACGATAGATTGAAGTTTAGCAAATTTTAAAGATAATTGAGGAATAGGAAAGAGTGTAAGCCCCGGCTGAATTAAGTTCAATATGGTAAAAGGTTGAAGTATGATACGAAGATTGTTCCAAATATTCTTCCAGCCCTTACCCCTCCCCCTCCTTCAACCCGTCCTCTAGCAGCATCCGCACAATATCGAGTTTCTTGCGCCCCGTCCTGGCTGCCAGCATCGACAGCTTGCGGTGCTCTCCCGACGGACATATCCACCGTAAACCTGACCGTTACTTCTTTGTAGGGTGCTTGGAGTCGGTGAGTCAGACTGCTCTCTTGGGATGGAGCGGGGACTGGTTCTGCTGCTGATGCTTTCGGCTGCGGTGCTGTTAGCGCTGGCAGTGCAGCTTCCAGTATTGGTGGTGTTTCCGTTATAAGTGATTCTGTGGGTGTTGTTCCTAGTGATACAACTTCTGTTGGTGCTTGCACACCTGTTTTTATGTGTGTTAGCTTATTACTTAGAAGAGCATATGTGTCAACGATTACCGTCCGTCCTCGTTGTTTGAGGATGAGGAGTGGTTGAATGCTTCTGAGTCAGGGTCGGTGGTTGTCCCGGTTAAGTCATCCACTCCAGCAAAACGGAAAGCTTCAACAAAATGTACTTGTGAGGGTTTTCCAGTTCCAAGTTTTCGGACGTTAATAACAAATTTATCGACAATCGCTAAAAATCGAGTCTCGCCTAAATTGCGTCTGGTTTCAGTTAGTTTCGACAAGCTGACAATGCCAGCTCCTTTGCAACAGAGATCTTTGGATTTACTGAAGGTTTCCCTAATATTGTAGTCATCTATTGAGGGAGGGCGTTAGCGCGATTGCCCGACTGATGGGGGCTTTGCTGGGATGCGATCGACCACAGGGGGGAAGTTCCGATTAACAAGTTGAGATAGTCTCAACGAAAGCGACCGCTTTGCGAAAAGTTTCGTGCTTTGCATCACACCAGGAAGCAAAGCGAGATCGCTTTCTATCTAGCTACCCTGGCACAACGCAACTATACTTACATCTTGCACCAGTCGAATAATCTCACATTCCATCTGCCCTGCTTGACAACAAAGGTTATAACTCAAAGTTAATTTCTAGCTTCTCTGACAGGGGTGAAACTTCCTAATTGGTGCATTGTCTTACTTAGAGGCACCCAGTATATTTATGAATTTTCCATTCAAAGCACGTTTGAAGAGCCAGAAGAATTCACCAAAAATGGTGATGCCGTTAATTAACCAACATTGGTTGGTGCGGATCGTCCTGCGCTCCATTTCCTACTTCCGCAAAGACTTATGGCTGATCGTCACACTCTTGTTGTTGATCGGAGCATCGGTATTTTTCAACCTTCTCAACGCCTGGCCAATGGCGATTCTAGTCGATACGGTTTTGTCACCAACTCCCAAATCCAACTGGATTCATACGCTGTTTCTTGCTCCGTTCGGTGAAAGCACGCTGAACCGAATTTTCGGAATGGCATTCGTCGCGATGATTATTAGAATCCTGAGCGAGACCGTTTTCATGCTCCGTAGGATGTTGAACTACCGCATCCAGTACAACGGAACCTTGCGGGTTCGCACCGAACTCTACGACAAAATGCAGGCGCTGAGTCTCGGCTGGCACGGCTCCCGATCGCAGGGTGACGCAATCTATCGGTTGAGCTACGACAGCCTCGGCCCCTGGGGGGTAATCGATACGCTTATCGGCTCCACTGCCGCATCGGTGACGCTGACGGCGATGATCTGGATCATGCTCTCGCGCCATGTCCTTCTCACCGTGTTTGCGCTTTCGTTCACTCCGCTTCTAATACTGGCGAATTGGTACTTCGAGGGAAGGATTAGGAGTCGAGCCCTTGAGTCGAAGCAGACCGATGCGGTGATGACCTCAACCATGCAGCAAGCTATAGAGTCGATCGGGCTAATCCAGTCCTTCGGTCGAGAAGCAACCGAGTCGCGGCGCTTCGGGCAGGCAGTGGAACGCAGCGTCAAGGCCTCCATGCGACTCAATTGGCAAGAAAACCTCTATCCGCTAGCGGTTCAGGTAGTCTTCGCCCTGGGAAGCGGGGTAATCTTAGGCTACGGCGGATACCTAGTTTATCGCGACCAGTTCTTGCGTCCGGTGCAGGGCGGCGTAACCATTGGCGATCTGCTCGTATTCATGGCGTACCTGGGGCAGTTCTGGGACCCGATAGGTTGGGTGTTGGGGTTCACTACTAAGATCCAGACGTTTGTAGCTTCATGTGATCGCGTCTTTACGGTCATTGACGAGCCGCCTGCTATAAAAGATGAGCCTGATGCGCGATCGCTTCCCGTCCATCCCCGCACACTAGCACTTGCCGACGTAAGCTTCGAGTACAACTCTGGGCAACCCGTCTTGCGGAACATCAGTGCTAGTATCGAGCCGGGTCAGATGGTGGCGTTTTTGGGTCCTAGCGGAACGGGAAAGAGCACGTTGCTCAATCTTTTGCCGCGCTTCTACGACCCGACATCGGGCAGCGTCCTCCTCGACGGCTTCGACCTCCGCACCCTTAAGATTGCCGATGTTCGCAAGCACATGGCGCTCGTCTCGCAAGGCAGCCCACTATTCCCCGGAACGATCGCAGAGAATATCGCCTACGGTCGCCCGGATGCTCTGCTCTCCGATATTCGGGAAGCGGCAGTCGAATCTGGGGCAGCCGAGTTCATCGAAACCTTGCCGGAGCAGTATGATACTTTAATCGCGGAGGGCGGTCAAAACCTCTCGGGTGGACAGCGACAGCGCCTAGCTATCGCGCGGGCGCTCGTCACTGAGGCTCCAATACTCATCCTCGACGAACCCACGAATGCGCTGGACTTGAAGCACGAGCAGTGGGTACTAGAGACTCTGCAACGTCTACGTCGCAACAGAACCATCATCTTGGTCACGCACCGACTCGAAACTGCCGTAGACTGCGATCTGATTTTTGTGATGCAGTCGGGCGAGATTTTTGAGTCTGGCACTCACGCCGAACTCCTTACCAAACAGGGACTCTACTACCGAATGTTGGGCTACGGTACCGTAAAATCAACAGGACTTACGCACAAACCCTGCATCGAGTAGGGACACAACATGGCGAACTTATTCTGATTCTTTTGCTTCAATCAGCGGGCGTTGACTGCCTGACTGGGAATAGCACTCGCATTAACTGACCCAGCGGCACAGAAGGCTGCTCATGAACCAATATTAAGGAGAGCAAGGCAAATAGCCGCAGGACGGACTATTTCGGAAAAAGTGCAAACGTACTGGAGATTTGGGAAAAGGATGCGATCGCGATCGGCTACGATCCTGGGGGTAAAGAATATAGATGGCTTTTTGGAGGAGCTCAGTCCGATCTCTGGCAATCTTTACCTCCTGTCTATAGACAATGTGCTGTTTGTTATACTGATTTTTGGGAATCTTATTCAGAAGTGCTACCTTTTAAAAGACATCGACCTGTAGGCAAAGAATTGGGAAAAACCAGTCATATTGAAATACTTAATAATACTTTACGGCAGCGAATTTCTCGTTTGGTTCGTACAACCTTGTCTTTCTCAAAAAAACTGCTTGCACCATATTGGGGCAATTTTTAACTTTGTACATCACTATAATTCTTGCATAAGAAAACGATATCATTACTGTGCATGACTACCAAAAAACTATCATGGCAATACCATACCAACATTTTCCTAACCTTAATACTACAATATTTTTATTTTTTTACAAACTTAATCAGTATTACATCTAAAGTAAATCGGCGATCGTAATTTTCAATAATCTTAAAAACTCCCTTGAGCTAAGACGCATCTAATCAAATATTTCCGCTAATTTCAAAGCATTAACTTGAGCTTGAGCTTTCTGCAGCGACTCCTGCCATTCCCTTTCTGGATCGCTATCAGCAACAATCCCCGCACCCACTTGTCCCCAAACAACTCCCCCGGTTGTACCGTCACTTTTTGGTGCATATAAAAGGGTGCGAATCAAAATATTTAAATCCAGGTTGCCGCGCCAGTCCAAATAACCGCAGGAACCGTAAAATAAATTGCGCTTCACGGGTTCCAATTCTTCGATGATTTCCAGACAGCGCACTTTCGGACAGCCTGTAATCGTACCGCCCGGAAATACCCCTCGAATCAAGTCGATCGCGTCGCAATCTCCTCTTAATGTACCGATAACATTACTGACAAGGTGCATCACGTGACTGTAGCGTTCAATCGTCAGAAATTCGTTAACTTTTACTGAACCCCATTCACACACCCTCCCGATATCGTTGCGCTCTAAGTCAACTAACATAATATGTTCGGCTCTTTCTTTGATATTCTCTATTAATTCCTGTGCTAACTGCTCATCTTGAATGTCGGTTAAACCTCGCGCTCTTGTTCCCGCGATCGGTCTAGTATCCACTTTTTTTCCTAATAATTGAACCAGTCTTTCCGGCGAACAACTAACTATCGACCCCCACGGAGTTTGCCAATAACTTGCAAAAGGCGAAGGATTGATCCGTTGCAAAGCGCGGTAAATTGACCAACTACTGCAATCTGTACGGGCTTCAAACCGCAAAGATAAATTAGCCTGAAAAATATCGCCCGCATGAATATACTTCTGAGCTTTTTGCACTATTTCTTTATATTGACTCTGAGAGAGTTGAAAAATAGGAGTAGCGGAATTTGGTTGATAATTTTCCGGTAAATTATTCTCGATTATTTCTCGATCGGTTTGCTCTAATTGATGCTGCATAACATCGAGGTGAGAAGGTTGACTCGCAGCCAACCAGAGAATTTGCGTTTGACTGTCTAAAACCGCAAAAGATTCTGGTTCGTACCAACAGCTAACCGGGAAAGGAAGCGGATCGGTATTGAGTTGGGGCAGGTGTTCGATTTCCCATGCTAAATCATAACCTAGCCATCCCAACCAACCCCCAGTAAAAGGAATTTCCGGCGGTACATTTACTGCTAAATTTTGCTTTTGAGAGTTTAAAAGAGCGCGCAAAAAAGGTAAAATTTCACCGACTGGCGGTGTCCATAGCTGAGATTGACCATCAATTATTCGGGGAGAACCTGCACAAATAGAATATCGTGCCAAGTTAGTAGAAGATGTAACTGGACTTTCTAGCAGAACCGCCATATCGCGGGGGAAACAATCCGATATTGAGCTTGCACTGTCGGCAGTTTGACCGAGAAATAAAATTTGAAAAATTTCAGATCCGCTGCGCTGATTTAGGGGAAGCTTTCGCCAATGCCAAGGTTGTATTTGTTTCATAAGAGATTGCACTATGGTTAACACTTTCAGAACTTACGCTACGAGTCAATTTTGACACTATCTGTAGTAGTAAGGTTCACAGTTCGCACCTACTAAAATCGATTGAAAGCGTTATCTCAGCCATTACTGACAACTTTCCAAACATCTCGGCTTGCTTCTTTTTTGAGACGTATCCAACCCCTAACGGAGTTAATGAGAAATAGAGTTTGGGTACTGTGCAAATCATCTAAGGTAATTAATTCTTCTCTAATTTTTCCCTCCTCTAAAAGTTGAGAACGAAACGTCCCGGGTAATAAACCGCACTTGACGGGAGGTGTGATTAGACCTGCGGGTGTATCGAGCACGATATTGGCGATCGTGGATTCGGTGATAACTCCATCTTGATTCCACAGAAAGACATCCTGATATTCGGGCTGCGACTCCAAAGCCATTGTATAAGGCAATCGGTAAGTTGTCTTGTGGTAAAGAAATGGGTTTTGAGAATCGATCGGTTTGCGGGCAATTCCCACAGATGCACCGATTTTTAAGATACCGCTATCTAGTGTCTGAGCTTGTAATTTTATGTGTCCCTCACAAGATATTGTTAACCGTATTTTGTGTTTGACTGACCCGCAAGTCATACTTAATGCTTGTAAAGCATTGCTTGCTTCTGTTAGCGATAGGGGGAAATTAAAATAATCAGCCGATAGCTCTAATCTTTGAAGATGTCTGTCTAGCAAAAAATAGCCGTTTTTGGGTTCCCATAAAAGTGATTCCAGCAATTCAAATTTTTGCTGTTGTTGAATCATATTTTTTTCAATATAATGTAAATTAGGTAACTTGACAATTTTTCGACCAGCGAAGGTTCCTGTTTTTGTAATTAAATAGGAAGTTAACTTGAATTTATGTTGCCTAAACCCTTTATATTTCAATGGCGCCTTGCCCTCGGGCTGTTAATATTAACCTCAGTGCTCACACCCCTAGCCCTCAACTACTACGTCCGACTTGTTACCCGCAACTACCGCCACAACGATATAGCTAACGTGCCTGCTGAATCCATCGCTATAGTTTTTGGTGCCGGAGTTTGGGAAGATGGCACTCCAACCCCCATGTTAGCCGATCGAGTCCAAGCAGGGGTCGATTTGTACAAAGCGGGGCGAGTCGACAAACTTTTGATGACAGGAGACAATAGCAGCGTCGATTACAACGAAGTCCAAGCAATGCAGGAGTACGCCGAAGCCCAGGGCGTACCGACTAATAATATCATTCTCGATTATGCCGGATTTAGCACCTATGAAAGTTGCTACCGGGCGAAAGAGATTTTTGGCATAACCCAGGCTGTTTTAGTTACCCAAAACTTTCACTTAGCCCGCGCTGTTTATACCTGCCGCCAGTTGGGCGTAGAGGCGATCGGCTTAGGAACGCCGGATTGGGGCAAATTTCGCCAAAATAGCATGATTCGCTACAGTTTCCGCGAATTTCTGGCAGTCCTCAAAGCGCTTTGGGAAGTGCGCGTTACCCGTCCAGAACCGACTTTTTTGGGCCCGTTTGAAGGAATTAAAGAAAAGTTATGAGTGCTCTGTTGAAAACTTTAGTCCTTGCTTTAAGGACTAAAGTCTTCACTAAAAACGGGTTTTATTACAACTAACCGGACATCACGAAAGTCCGGGAGTTGTAAGTTTTGAGTTAAACAAAACTTACAACACAACTCACAAATCATAACTCGCCCGTTGCGGTAGTGTTCCATAACTTACTCGCGTTTGGAAAGCCCCGCCAGCGACCAAGTTAAGCTCACCATCATTAAGCGGCCTAGAGCCTTCAAACGGTCTTCGGCGTTATTTTCAACCGCTTGAGACAGAGTTTCAGACTTAAGATTTATCGACAATTCTTCAGCAGTTTCTGCTGGTTTTTCCAACTGGGGCTGTTCAGAAGATGTCTCAAGGCTGACTTGTGGCTGCTGATTTTTTTCTTCGGTCATTTTCTGAGTCACCTCCTGGAGTTATTGCATACATAACCCTTAATACAAATGTAATTTCTTTGTATCCGGGATTTGGGGAGTCAAGTTTTCCTTACCCGACAATCGCAGTTACCAACTGACTTAAAAGTTGTGATTTCAGTTGTTAGCTATCTTAAATAGCACTTAGCCAATTTTCCTCAGAAAGCCGATTTATTCACGGATAGGTCGTCCTCCACCAATTTTTTGTAAGAAACGGGGTTTGGGAGCCTAAGTCCTGTTAAATTCAAAACTCACGCACTACTACCGATGATGCACATCACTGAAGTGTTATATTTACTTAACAGTAATATTTCCGAGATTCTGATATTGTTAAAGATTAACAATTAATTTCGCTCGGATTTATATCAATCTGCAAGCAACCGTCTGGGAAATATTAACAAACTGAAGGTGTAGAGCTGATGGCAATTTATGTTGATACTGCAATTGTAGCGGAAGCCGCACGGGCGAGCAAGTTCGGATGGATAGCGGGAATTACTACTAATCCGACACTTTTGGCAAAAAGCGAGTTATCTCCTGAGCAAACCCTTAAACAACTGGCACAACTGATTCCTGGGGAAGTGTATTATCAGCTAATGGCATCTGATGTTGATGGCATGGTAGCAGAAGGAAAAGCCGCTTTTGAATTAATTGGACAGCAAACAGTCTTGAAAGTTCCAGCAACGGCGGCTGGTTTCCAAGCAGTCGCGCATTTGTCACCCTCCATTCCTTGCGCGGTGACGGCGATATACAGCGCATCACAAGCAGTTGTCTCAGCAGAAGCTGGGGCAAAATATGCGATCGCCTACGTGAATCGCGCCACCCGACTCCTAGGAGACGGTTTTGCCTTAGTGCGGGATATGGCAAATGTGTTGCACAGAACTAATACTGAGATTTTGGCAGCTAGCATTAAATCGCCGGAAGAAGCGGTAAAGACTTTATTAGCTGGAGCCCATCATTTGACCTTGCCTTTGGATGTATTGCAAGCGATCGCAGTTCACGAATTATCGCAGCAAACAGTTGATGAATTTGCCAACAACGGGCGGGGAATTAGTTATTAGATGTTGCAATAGAGAAAACTTCCTTAATTCTGGAGGAAGTATCATTCGCTCGCTGACTCTATATGAGTTTGGCTATTTTGTCTACTGTTGGTAACATTTGTTGATAAGTATGACTTTTATAAACTCAAGGTTATGAATTTTATGAATTGACTTTGAGAGCTGCTTATTGAATGATGTCAATCAACCGCACGGCATCTCCAAACTTGTAGTCTTAAATGTCAGGGCTTATGACTATTACTCGCGTCTCTGTAGATTCAGCAGGCAATCAGGCGATCGGCTTCTCCTTCCGTCCCTCCATCTCAGCCGACGGGCGGTTTGTAACGTTTGGATCTTTGGCGTCCAACCTCGTGCCGGGGGATACTAACAGTACCGACGACAGCTTCGTGCGCGACTTGTTAACCAATACCACCACCCGCGTCTCTGTAGATTCAGCAGGCAATCAGGCGAACAACAATTTTTTCGGCGTCGCCTCCATCTCAGCCGACGGGCGGTTTGTCGCGTTTTCATCTTTGGCGTCCAACCTCGTGCCGGGGGACACTAACAATCGCAGCGACATCTTCGTGCGCGACTTGTTAACCAATACCACCACCCGCGTCTCTGTAGACTCAGCAGGCAATCAGGGGAACGACGGCTCCTCCATTGGCTCCTTTTTTCCATCCATCTCAGCCGACGGGCGGTTTGTGGCGTTTTCATCTGATGCCTCCAACCTCGTGCCGGGGGACACTAACAGTACCGACGACATCTTCGTGCGCGACTTGTCAACCAACACCACCACCCGCGTCTCTGTAGATTCAGCAGGCAATCAGGGGATCGGCGAGTCTTCCGACGCCTCCATCTCAGCCGACGGGCGGTTTGTGGCATTTTCATCTTTTGTCCGCAACCTCGTGCCGGGGGATACTAACGCTAGCCGCGACATCTTCGTGCGCGACTTGTTAACCAATACCACCACCCGCGTCTCTGTAGATTCAGCAGGCAATCAGGGGAACGACGGCTCCTCCAACCCCTCCATCTCCGCCGACGGGCGGTTTGTAGCGTTTGAATCTGACGCATCCAACCTCGTGCCCGGGGACACTAACAATGACCGCGACATCTTCGTCCGCGACTTGTCAACCAACACCACCACCCGCCTCTCTGTTTCAGGGACAGGCAATCAGGGAAACGGTTATTCCACCCTCCCCTCCATCTCCGCCGACGGGCGGTTTGTAGCATTTTCGTCTGATGCCCCCGACCTAGTGCCGGGAGATACTAACGCTAGTCGCGACATCTTCGTTTCTGACACCGGTAACACTCCAGGCGGCACCAATAACTCTCCAAACGTCCTCAACGGCACGAACGGCAACGACAACCTGACAGGCACGAACGGCAGCGATAATATCAGCGGTTTAGACGGCGATGACGCACTCACCGGCAGACAAGGTAACGATATCGTTATCGGGGGCGGTGGCAGCGACAACCTATCTGGCGGCAAAGGTTTTGACACTCTCAACGGCGGTTTGGGCAACGATAATCTAGTCGGCGGCGCGGGCAACGATGTATTTGTTTTAGGTGCAGGGTTGGGAGTTGATACATTCTCTGATTTCACCAACTCTCAAGATACCATTCAATTAATCAATGGCTTGACTTTCGGACAGCTATCAATTTCCCCTGGAACTAACGGCACATTAATTAGAGTAGCCAGCAGCGGTGAAGTTTTAGCTTCTTTGACAGGCGTTGCTCCGAACCTCATCGGCTCTGAAGATTTCATCTAGGTCGAGAGATGGATGGTAAACTGGTCATTTGTTAAATCACTTTTACTCAGAGGGACATCATGATTAAACTTGGCAAACAATCACTCGCATTAATAGGCACATTTCTTGCAGTTTTGCAACCAGCATTTACCGCTCATTCACAAGAAAGCAACAGCGAATTTAGCAAACTTCAATCCTTATTAGAAGCCAAAAAATGGTACGAAGCCGATCAAGAAACAGTCTCTCTGATCCGCAACAACTCCGCCAATCTGTCTTGTCCGAACCTCCGCGCGATCGATGGGATGTGGATGCGATCGAGCAATGGCAAATATGGATTGACTCCGCAGTTAGAGATTTGGCAGAAAGTCGGCGGTTCTAACTGTCGAACTTGCGAAGGTCAAATTAAAGAATTTAGCAAGCAAGTAGGATGGAACATGAGCTCTCAAGTAAGTCCTATACCAGGGGAGTTTCCAGCCCAGTATCCAACTGTTGCTTCATTAAGTTGGCAAAGTTATGTTGACAGCGATAAAAGCATAACTAGGTACAGTCTTTTTGCGGGCGCGCAGACATGGCAAGCGTGGAGAGTTACAGAATTTAACCTGTTTTCTACTTTTGCCAATTGCGGCAAGTAACAGTTGTAGGACGGGCAATGCCCAGACTTCCACGTCGGAGTCGGGATGGGATTTCTCGATCGCCTCGACTCTTCAATCTAAAATCTAAAATAGTAGGACTATGGCATTCGCCAAATCTTAATAGTGCGATCGGGACTGCCGCTCACAAAAGTCTTGCTATCTCTGGCAATACCAACAGAACTCACAAACTGACTGTGACCCGAAAGACTGCTTCTTTCTTTTCCTGTCTTCAAATCCCAAACTATAATATCTCCGCCCCCGCTAATCAAAGTGCGGCTGTCCGGGCTAAAGGCGATCGTCCTCACCGAGCTCGAATGCCCTTTAAAAGTGCGGGTGCGCTTCCCGTCTTGCACGTTCGACAATACGATCCGTTTGTCGGTGCTAGCACTAGCCACAATTTGCCCGTTCGGGCTAAAAGCCACAGCAGTAACCGGGCCCCCGTGACCTGTGATAATTCTTCTGACTTCTCCGGTACCGAGATTCCACAAACGCACAGTCTTGTCCTGGCTGCCGCTAGCCAGAGTTTTACCGTCCCGGCTCACAGCGATCGCGTTTACTCCTCCGGCGTGGCCGCTCAAAGTCCGCAACCTGCTGCCGGTTCTGACATTCCACAAGCGAATAGTTTTGTCATCGCTGCCGCTAGCGAGAGTTTGACCGTCCCTGCTAAAAGCGATGGCGTTGACGGAGGCTTTGTGAGCCGGAATCGTCCGCATCCGTCGCCCCGTCTTCAAATCCCAGAGAATCACATTCTTGTCGCCGCCGCCGCTGGCCAAAATCGAGCTGTCGGGGCTCACCGCCAGCGTCTTGACCGATTCTTTAGAATGCACCGAATTGAGAGTCCGCACTAGGCGTCCCGTCCTCACATTCCAAATTCTAATCGTCCCAAAGCTTGCGCTCACCAAAGTTTGACCGTCAGGCGACAGGGCGATCGCATTTACACCCCCCACATTATCCAAACTTCTTTGCAAAAAATGAGTGGTAGGTAAAGTAGAAAGCAGCCACACCGGGTTTGCCGGAAACACCCCGTAACGCAGCGAACCGTAAATTTGAGACGCGCCAATACCCAGCATCAAAACAGCCGTGCCCGCCAGCAACTTCTTTTTCCAATCAAAAACATCTTTCTCGGTCTTGTTCAATCCCGAATTCAGAGGTCTGAGGCGGTTTACAGAAGTCTGCTTCTTCGCCTCAGGCGTCCCGGAAGTTGCGCGAAGTTTAGTTTGCCCCGTCGTCGGCAACTGAGTAGGCAACTGACTTTCCGCGCCGTCGAGATTAATTTCCTCCAAGCACTGCAAAACCATCTGCGGGCTTTGAGGTCGATTTCCCGGAAAAGGCGCCATCAGATAATCGATTACATTAGCCACGGCGTCGGAAACCTGAGGAGCTCCTTTGCGCCACATTAATCTGCCCGTGCGCGGGTTCTCTGGAAACGCAGTCGGTGGCTTTCCAGTCAGCAAATAAACAAAAGTGCGGCCCAGAGCAAAAAAATCTGACTGCGGAACAGCCTTGCCATTAGTTTGTTCCGGCGGCGTGTAGCCCGGGGAAACAATACCAGTCACATTTTGCCCCTGACCGACCTTAGCGAAATAAGTCGCCGACACTTCCCGAGCAGTCCCGAAGTCAATCAGCACTAACTGCCCGTTTGGCTTGCACATAATATTGTGCGGCTTGATATCCCGATGGAAATAGTTGAGGCGGTGAACTTGGTCTAAAATTTCCGACAGTTGTTTGAGCCAGTTCACAGCTTGTTCTTGACTGATGGGGCGGCCCCGGTGTTTCAGCCAGTCTTGCAAATTGGCCCCAGCAATTTTCTCCATCACCAGACAGTGAAAAGACTCTGTGCTGTGAGCGGGCGTAAATGTAAAATAACCGTCGCGATCGACTTTTGGAATACCTGGATGTCTGAGCCTGACCAATACGTCGGCTTCTTGCTTAAACAGTTCTACAGCTTTGGGATGTTCTTTGAGCAGGACTTTGAGCACTCTTCGGGCGCCGTTATCGTCCACTTCAAATGTTCTGCCAAAGCCGCCGCCTCCGAGAGGCGCGACTAGCCGATATCGACCTTGCAACAAAAGTTCAGACCCGCAGTGGATACACACGGATTTGCCAGAGTTGGCTGGATCGGAGGGATTCGGGCATTTGGGATTGAGGCAATAACTCACAGAAGCCACATAACCCTGATTGAGGTTGCTCTATCAAGTTTTACTTGGACACTGCTCTACAAAACTTGGCTAAACTTATTTAAGCTTCACCATTCAACTAGAAGTGTTTTCTAGAGGGTCTGATTCCTGTTTCTGCCAAGAGAGTCGGCTCTTACTTGTCCACAGGCGTAAATTCGGGTGGAGCAGCACCCTATTTTTGAAGTCTGTACAACTATTTATTATTGTGGAAGCTTTTAGCCATTGTTTAACCATTATTTTCAACCAATTTAACGAATCGTGGTATCCCGTTCGACCTTTTTATAGGCTGGTCAGTTTTAAATCGACCGTCGTTTACTCTTCCTGAAAATTTTTCCTGCATATTTTGGGCATTATTCTGAGAATGTTGCACAAAACTGCGCCTCTGTCAATATGCTTGTCATCAGCAGCTCTGAGGAAGTTTAATCAAGTATTAAGCGATTAGATTAACCTCTGTGCACTCTTGGTGAGTGAGATTTTTGATTCAGCTTGGGTTACTTGCCTTGACAAGATTACTCAAGCCGCATTAGAGGTGTCTTCTCTAAAATCGTTAATTCCGGTATGGCATACCGTATTTGATTAGTCCTCTTTATCTAGTTCGGTTTTTGTTCAAATACGAGTTTTCCTAGACGGCAACACCGTGTTTGTGAAACGACGTACTCAACAATAAGAGTACGAGGTTTTACTTTGTCTAGTTAGACTCAATTTTCAACTTATGACGATCGTAGCACACCTAGTAAAAGACTCATGAGCACCCTTGATTGAAATCTTGCAGCGTCTCTGAAGTCAAGGGAGGCTTGAGTCTCGCTTGACTTCAGCATCCCGTGTTTTTGTATAACCTGTGGCACTGCGCTCTAACGATCGGGTTGATGCCAAAGGTTTTGTTGTTTGTCACAGCCGATCGAGGTCACAAATCCCTGATGACAGCACATAATGTACAAACAGACCAGAACTAATAACGAGAGAGCAGCTACATTTCAATTGTACGATCGCAACCACCACTCTCGAAGAAAGAAGTGAGAGTAGGGGAGTGGGGGAGTGAGGGAGTGAAAAAATCTGTCTTCTTCCTTCTTCCCTCTTCCCTCTTCCCTCTTCCTTCAGCAGAAGAAAGCGTTTTAAACAAGTCCCTCAATTACCGGATGGAAGTAGAACGCCAGCGCCAAAACCGTATAAGCTGCCAACAGCAAAGTACCTTCGAGCCAGTTAGAGTTGCCGTCAGAACTGATAGAATTGGCGATCAGCACCGACACCGCAACCGCTACAAGTTCAAACGGGTTGAAATTCAAGTCCATCGGTTTGCCCAAGACAAAACCTGCCAAAACCAAGACCGGCGCAACAAACAAAGCAATTTGCAAACTCGAACCCACGGCCACAGAAACCGACAAATCCATTTTATTTTTCATCGCCACCGTCACCGCCGTCGTATGTTCGGCTGCATTGCCAATAATCGGCACTAAAATCACCCCGGTAAACAGTGATGTCAGCCCCAAACGCGCCGTCGCTTCTTCGAGAGTACCCACCAACAGTTCCGACTCGACAGCTACCATCAGGGTACAGGCCAACAGCACCCCAATCCACAGCGGCAGATTGACTTTGTGGTCAGGGCTGTCTGGTGCTAAGTTACTTTCGGCTAATTCTTCAAGCATTTCTATTTCTGCCACGCCTGCATCGTACAGATAACTGTGGGTTTTCATCGAAAACAGCAGCGTCAGCACGTAGACGAGAATCAGGACTATAGCAACAGCGCTAGAGAGGTTCTGCATAGTTTGCGGAGGGATGCCCGTAGAGGTGGCATTAACTGCAGTCGGCACCAAAATGGCAATCACGGCTAAGTTCATCGCTGAAGCGTTCAACCGGGCGACTATCGGCTGAAATTCTTGTTCTTTGTAGCGCAAGCCACCCAGCAGCATCGCAAATCCCATCACCAGCAGCAGGTTGCTCATAATTGAACCGGTAATGCTGGCCTTGACAACATCTATTAGTCCGGCGTTGAGGGCGACGATGCCGATAATCAGTTCCGTGGCATTTCCGAAGGTAGCGTTCAGCAAACCCCCCAAGTTGGCACCGAGGACAACGGCGATTTCTTCGGTGGCTGTGCCCATCCAGGCGGCTAGGGGGACGATGGCTAAAGCCGAGGTGATAAAGATTGTGGAGGATTCCCAGCCGAGAAAGTGTCCGGCGATGGAAACTGGGATAAATAACAGCAGGCTGGAAATAATTGTATTTGTGTTTAGCATTTAGATTCTCAAAAGCTGCCAACCGTCAATCATAGCCTGTGACCAAATGAAAAAAAGGGCGAGGGCGAGGGATTTGGGTGTTGGCTTAAAGCTGGGGGTGGGCGATCCTCTTCGAGGGCTTCGCTAACGAGCGATCGCTGCATTGCCGCTTTCACGGATGTGACAAACTAAGAGAGCGATTTGTTTAGCCGATCGGTTCAATGGATTTTTGTATTCGATTAGCTTCCTTAGAAGACATTCCTAAGCTGACAACTTTAATTCCTGATTCTGCTAGAGCTTTGCAAGCAGGCTACTACACTTCAGAGCAGATTGAAGGCGCACTGGGCACAGTTTTTGGGGTTGATACTCAACTGATTCAAGACCAAACATACTTTGTTGCTGAGAACAATCACCAAATTGTTGGTTGCGGTGGTTGGAGTAAGCGTAAAACGCTTTATGGAGGTGATTCAGGCAAAAATAATCCAGAAGACAGCCTCCTCAACCCAGACAGCGACTCGGCAAAAATTCGTGCATTCTTTGTTCATCCAGCATGGGCACGTCGAGGAATTGGAAGTCAGATTATGCGAGTATGTGAAATGGCTGCTGAGCGTGCTGGATTTAAGGAAGTTGAGATGATTGCGACGCTGGCGGGAGAGCCATTTTACACAAAATTTGACTATCAGGTGATTGAGCGGTTTGAAATTTCTCTCCCAAACAGTCAGTTCCTCCCCGTTGTCCGTATGTTTAAGAGCTTTGAACCCAGCCCGTAAAATATGAGGCATAATAAAATCTGTTTCGGTTAAATCCGATGGTAAATCAATGAGATGACAAAAAAAGCCAATAATTATCAGCCATGTCAATAAAAGTAGATTTTTTCAAAGTAGAAGTCGTCCCGCACGATCCAAATTGGCGCAGCGCCTTTGAAACTGAGTCTAAACTGATTGCACTTGCACTTAGGGACAATGTGGTTGCTATACATCACATTGGTAGCACAGCCATTCCACAAATTTATGCAAAGCCGATTATCGATATGTTAGTTGAGGTTAAAGATATTATAAAACTCGATACACAGAGTTCAGCACTTGAGGCATTAGGTTATGAAGCAATGGGTGAGTTTGGGATATCCGGTCGTCGTTATTTTCGCAAGGGTAATGAAGCAGGGATTAGAACACACCAAATTCACGGGTTTGAAGTGAACTCAGCGCAGATAGAGCGCCATTTAGCGTTTCGAGATTATATGATTTCCCATCCTGAGGACGCGCAGCAATACAGCGAACTAAAGAGAAAACTTGCCCAAAAATACCCTGATAATATTCAAGGGTACATGGACGGAAAAGATGGTTTCATTAAAGCAATGGATCTGAAAGCGGCTAATACCAATTTTTTATGAGGCCCCGTAGAATCCGATCCCCCCTAGCCCCCCGCGTCCGGGGGGGGACAAGAGTCCGATCTTTCGTCCCCCGACTATCAGGGAGATGCGAGGGGGATCGAGATATGTGCAACTTCACATTAAATTGGTATTAGAGACTACTAAATAATTATAAAAAATGCAAATGTCCTGACAAAGAATTAGCACAACATTTTTCTTTAAATAAAAAGATAATTAAATCTAGATTGTCTGATTTGGCAGAGTCGGGTTTTCCTATCCATTTGACTAATACTGCTGTGAGTCAGGTGGAAGAAGTGACACGGAACCAGACAACGGGATCAACTACTTATGATTCTAAGGGTAGAGAAAGGGTGAATACAGCCCCTTGACCGGGTTTACTACTGGCTGTAATACTGCCTCCATGCGCTTCAATAATGCGTCTGGCAATCGCTAGACCCAGACCAACCCCATTCTTACTAGAGCGGCTCGTGGTGTAAAACTGTTCAAAAATGCGAGGTAAATCGGTTTCAGGAATGCCGCTTCCCTGGTCTCGAATTGAAATCAGAGCCTGTTGCTTGTTGCCAGAGGCAGCAATGAAAATACGAGCATTGGGGGTAGAGTACTTAATCGCATTGTCTAAGAGATTCAAAAAAGCCTGTAATAAGCGTTCCGAATCGCCCATAATCCGAAGGTCAGCAACATCAACTTCTACAGTCACGTTTTTAGCCTGCATACGAACTTCCATTGCTCTAATCGCACGGCTGATGACACTTTCTAAGGCAATGGCTTGGATTTCTAATAGCGTGACACCCGCTTCTAAGCGTCCTAAATCAAGCAAATCGTGAATTAAGCCCGAAAGTCGCTTCGTCTCCTCTTTGATGGTTTGAAAGAAGCGATCGCGCAACTCCGGCTCATCCACAGCGCCACGCTCCAGCGCATCAATGGTGACCTGAACATTACTCACAGGGGTCCGCAGTTCATGGGAAACATTCGCTAGGAAGGCTCTGCGTTCGTTGTCCAATGATTTCAACCGTTCACTCATACGATTCAGTTCCGTTGCGAGTTGGTCTAGTTCATTGCTTTGACGAATCACGAGTTTGTCATCAAACTGTCCTCTACCCACGCGAATCGCAAAGTTTCGCATCACCTCAATGGGTTTAGAGAGACTCCGGGCTAATCGATTGCTGACCAAGGTACAGAGAAGAATGGTAATGCCAAGGGCGGCTAAAATTGTCCAGATCACCCTTACAAACTGTTTCTGAAACTGTTCTAAAGTAATCGAGATGCGTAATATCCCCAACATCTGACCGTTGCGAGTCATCGGTTTGACAATATAGAGGCGATCTTCCCTTGATAAAACCCCTTTAGTAACGCCCTGCACCGAATGACCGTCTAGTGCTTCTGAAACGCCAGATATCAGCAGCCAATTGGTGATTTGTCGATCTGTTCGAGGGTCAGAGGTGGCTAACAGCGAACCTTGGGCATCAAAGACACGGAGTGTGATATTGGCGGGTGCCCCATAGCGCCGGACAATGATCTGCACCCGTTGCATATCTTTTTCTTGGAGGGCATCTGCAACGCTCTCGCTCAGTGCTGTTGCCCAGTTTTCTAAATCTGTCTGACGAGACTGCATGAAAAAGGCATAAAACGTCCATAGGATGTAACCAGACATAAGCGAGGTTCCTAAGACGATCAGGATCAGGTAGGTAGCCAAGAGCTTCGTGTGGATTGAATTCCACCGAAGAGATGCTAACCATCTGCTCGTAAAGGAGTCTTGGGCAAAAAGTTTCATCGGCTCAAACATGGCTGGGATAAATGGTGTATCCGTTGCAAGCGATCCTAACCTAGCGCCATTGGTCATGGATTGAGCCAACCGAGCTATCAAACCCTTGAAGGATGCCTTAATCGCTTTTAAGTAGATTCCGCATGATGGCGGCGCAGCAAAGCTTTAATCCGTGCGAGCAATTCCTGCGTATTGAAGGGTTTGGTCACATAATCATCTGCCCCTGCCTCTAAGCCCAACACTTTATCCATATCTTGGTCTTTAGCCGTTAGCATCAGTATAGGCACATTAGAAAAAGCCCGGATACGCCAACACACTTCCATCCCATCAACTTCTGGCATCATCAGATCGAGCAGAATGATATCGGGTACTTGCTTGTGGAATTGTTTGATCGCGCTGTGTCCATCTGGTGCTGTAGTGACCTCATAGCCTTCCTTTCTCAGTGAGTAAGCAAGGCTTTCACAGAGTGGGGCTTCGTCGTCTACCAACAAAAGATGCGGCATTAGTATAAATAGTTACATTTCATATGGAGTATCTCAAAGGCCGGATTAACCGACATCTACCTTGAGAGGTAAATCTTCTTGGTTCCGCTCAGGTTTTGCTGCTTACAAATACTAGGCAGCAAAACGATGGACAGTTACGAGCGGTTATACCAATTTAATGTGAAGTTGCACATATCTCGATCCCCCTCGCATCTCCCTGATAGTAGGGGAACGAAAGATCAGACTCTTGTCCCCCCCCGGACGCGGGGGGCTAGGGGGGATCGGATTCTACGGGGCCTCATAAAAAATTGGTATAAGTGGCGATCGTCTCATTAAATTTATGATATTGGAAGTGGCAATTATTGATTTTAAGCCTAATATGACGGGAGCAAGATAACATATGATTGATATCGGTCTCACACACATCGCACTGCCCGTTTCCGATGTCGATCGCAGTATTGAATTCTACTCCAAGTATGCTGGAATGCAGGTCGTTCACCGCCGCATTGATGCAGAAACTGGTGTTGCTGTGGTCTGGCTTTCCGATCGCACTCGCCCTTTTGTAATTGTGCTAATTCAAACAGACTCCGTACATCCCGTGTTGTCTCCCTTTGCACACCTCGGAGTAGGTTGCAAAAGCCGCGAATATATGGACGAACTCTGCGACAAAGCACGTCAAGAAGGCGTACTGCTTGAGGAACCAAAAGATTCTGGATATCCGATCGGCTACTGGGCTTTTTTGCGAGACCCGGACGGTCACACGCTGGAACTATCATACGGGCAAGAAATCGGATTTACAGTGGAGAAAGCTACTTAAAGTTATAATAAACAAATAGCCCTCCAAACCCGATCGTTTCTCATCTGGAAATAGACTGGAGAATCAAATGACCGCAGCAATCATCGCACCACCCAGAAAAGAATCACCCCTTCTGTTTGAGGGACTCACTTGGAGAGAGTTCAAAGCAGTTGAGCAATTGTTAGACCGTCCAGGATATCGACTTTCTTTCCTGGATGGAATTCTGGAGATACGACGAATGCCTGGAGAACCCCACGAAACCGTTAAGAAGAGAATTGCCGCATTGGTGGAACTGTACCTGCTGATGGCGGGGTTTGACTTTACTCCAACTGGCTCAATGACGCTAGAAAGTGAAGGGGTAGCCGTTAAGCGAGAGGCGGATGAATCTTATAAACTTGCCCCTGGTCGTAAGCTACCCGATTTGGCGATCGAGGTCGTGTTTTCCAGTGGTGGCATCAACCAACTGGAGGCATACAAGCGGCTGAAGATAAAGGAAGTGTGGTTCTGGGAAGATGGATTGTTAGAGGTTTATCACCTCCGGGGAGAGGACAATACACTTTATTATGAAAAGGTTTCCAGTAGTGAGGAGGTGAAAGGGATCGATTTGGATTTGTTGTTGCGTTGCATCAATATGGTGAATCATGTTGATGCAGTTAAGACTTTTCAACAGGCACTCCAGAAATAGCTGGAAATAGGGGATTTCGCCTCCTTTTACCACCTTTTTTGACATCTCAATATCCGCAAAAAGCAATGGGGAAGGGCAATGATGCAAGTTGTAATTGTGGGATCGGGGCCAACTGGTGCGGCACTTGCCTTACTGCTGGTCAAACGAGGTATTGCCGTAACCTTGGTTGAGGCTGCAAAAGATTCCTACCGAGTGTTTCGCGGTGAAGCGTTAATGCCCAGCGGATTGGATGCGATCGCCCAAATGGGTTTATCCACTATGCTCGAAGGTGTTCCACACCGACAAATTGATGCCTGGGAGTTCATTGTGGGCGATCGGCAGTTATTTCGAGTTGATGAGCCAATGGGGTCAAATCGACCTTGTACACTGGTATCGCAACCGCCTTTGCTAGAAACACTAATTTCAGAAGCTCAGTTGCATCCAGAGTTTGAATTTATCCCAGGTGTTCCCGTAAAAGATTTACTGTACAGCAACGATCGCATTGCGGGTGTAAAGCTAGGAGATGGGCGAGAGATTCCTGCTGCACTTGTGATTGGTACAGATGGTAGAAACTCGGTTGTACGACAGCGTGCAGAATTAGAGTTAGTAAAACAGCAGAATAGTATAGATGTTCTGTGGTTTAAACTTGCCGCTCATCCTCGGTTTGTGGCGGATAATGTATTTTATTCCATCCTGAATGGCGGTAGCGGATTTAGTGTCTTTCATGGGGCAGAATCAGGAAAACTTCATCTGGCTTGGGTGCTATCTGCCGATGACAAAACCGATTGGAAACACACAGACTGGGCAGAAACTTTCGCATCGCGATCGCCTGCGTGGATGGCAGAACATTTCCGCAACTGTGCCGATACGATCGAATCTCCGATGCGATTATCTGTTGTGGTTGGTCGCTGTCCGCGCTGGCATCGACCAGGAATCATACTTTTGGGGGATGCGGCACATCCCATGTCTCCGGTTCGCGCTCAAGGAATTAACATGGCTTTGCGCGATGTAATTGTTGCCGCCAATCACCTTGTACCTTTATTGAAAGCAGGGGCTAATTACGAGGATATTGACTTAGCATTATCGCGGATTCAGGCAGAACGGGAACCCGAAATTATTCGCGCCCAACAACTTCAAGCACAAGAAGCCGGGAAAGGCGAACAACTGCGAAAAAATCGATTATTGCGTTTATTGATGATGCAAACGGCTCCGTTTTTGGGTGAAAAAATTAAACAATTTTGGGTAAAAAAACAGTATGAATTGCGCCAAGGAGTAACAGAGGTAAAATTGGTTGTGTAAGGAACTCCATAGCTAAAGCTAGAGCATCGGTTCAGTATGCGGTCTTGACAAAACAGACTGGAAATGATATGTGAATTGAGAAGCCTGTTAAATTCTCACAATCAGGAAGAAGAAAGAAATCTTATGCGTCCTCCCTTATGGCATCCTCCAATTGAACTCTCAGAAAGAGAAGCGTTGATTATCAAACGCATTAAACGAGCCAAGTTATTCACGTTTCTTCGACTGAACCGTTCATTCATATTTAATGATGAGTTTCAAAAACAACTGGCTACAATTTTTAAAGACAGCACAGTGGGTCAGAGTCCAGTTCCTCCTGCACAACTTGCCTTGGCAATTATTCTACAAGCATATTTGGGTATTTCTGATGATGAAGTGATTGAAGAAATGGTGATGGATCAACGATGGCAGTTAGTTCTTGATTGTCTTACAGCGTATCCCAGGTTTATGAGGTACACTAATATTTAATGTAGAAATAATAGTCCCAATGAAATCTTACTCAAT
>NZ_JAUBUG010000179.1:0-1744 GCF_036705345.1 Microcoleus sp. B3-D2 | reverse complement strand
TACCTGGTGGCGTCGGCTTTTTTGTGTGTTTTTATGTCTATTTGGAAAAAGAACACCTGTTTTTGGGTTGAAGATAAGCCCCAATTATAAATGGGGGGACGCGATACAGAAAAAACTTATATTTAACTTTGCTTGAATATATCGATCGCTCCTGTTCTGAGTTTGCGATCGATTATTCAGCAAACCCTAGCTAAAAGTTTTCCCGATTCCACAATTATCTACAGGCTTGGCTCGATTAAGAGCGTTAATGAATTTTTACCCAAATCCCTTCTCTTACTTAATATATGAGAGTAAATTCTTATTTTCTCCTGCCGCTTAGTGACAGAAGAGGGGTATCTAATATATTGTTACAAGTCAGGTAAAAGTTTGAACGAGTAAATGCGCTATCTGCCGATCGATGTTGGTCTGGTGAAAACGCCGACTAGCTATCTCGTATGCAGATTGGGCGATCGCGATCGTAGACTCAGGTTGGTTATGACAGGTATTAATAACTTCTGCGAGTTGGTGTGGCTTGCCGGGAGGAACCAAAAATCCATTAATCCCAGGCTCTATTAATTCAATAGCACCTCCAGATTGAGCAGCAACTATAGGTCTACCACACAGCATCGCCTCGACAATAACTCTGCCAAAAGGTTCGGGTGCGGTTGAGGTATGTGCAACTAAATTACAAATTGCCATCAACTGCGGAATATCTGAACGAAATCCTAAAAACTTAACTCGATCTTCAAGTCCTAATTCTGCCACTTGTTTATGTAATTGCTGGACATAATCCTGTTCGCCAAAGAACGCATCACCCACTAAAATAGCTGTTACCTCTTTGGGACAGTAGGTAAGTGCTTCAATTAAAATATGTTGACCTTTCCAAGGTGACAATCGACTGAAATGACCTACTATAAATTGCCCATCAAGTTCTAGTTGTGTCTTGAGTTGGCTAATTTTAGAGTGATCACTCTGATAGACTTCAGGCTCAAAGCCATTGTAGACGACATCGATTATGTCCGAGCGTCCTCCTGCTTCTAGAAAAGCAGCCTGACTTGCTTTAGAGTTAGCAATAACCAATGATGCAAAGCGATTAGCCAAAGTTACAGCTAGTTTTAAGTTGCTTGGGCTGAAATGGTCTGTAGATAAAATGTCATGCAAATGATACACGAGAGGGCGACGACTCAAAAAGCTAGCTAATGCACCAACAACTAGAGCTTTTTGCGTGTTGGCGTAGACCAAATCGTATTGACGAGCTTTTTGAACCACTTTAGCAATCAAAGGTAGTAGCGCGGTTACACTACTTAAACTCTGTGTCAAGCTGCTTTCTTTACGAACTTTTATCGCTTCAGTTGCTAACACCTCAACGGGAATTTGCTGTTGTTCTAGTAATTGCCTAAAAGAACCATCTACAAATAAGCCAACTAGACAGCTATCTCGGTAGGGTTTGGCAATATCTATTAGGCAAAGCTCTGCGCCACCAGGCTTACCGCTCTGGTCTAGAAATAGTATTTTCATCCGTTTTTTTTACCTAAAAACTTTTCCATATATTCTACACGAATTACGCAATTTTTTAATTGTGAAACTATCTGTAGTGGTAAGGTGTGGTGTGCAAAGAACTCTACAACTACAGTCTCGGGCTCAAGTTTCACAATTAGTCAGGCTCTCTACTCTCACCAAGCCCTACATAGGGCTTGCTGAATAAGTGGTTCAAGTAAACACTGTATGGATTTTCGGACGAAGAAAGGTAGTAATGGTGCAAGAA
>NZ_JAUBUG010000038.1:40570-68993 GCF_036705345.1 Microcoleus sp. B3-D2 | reverse complement strand
GAGTTCAGCCTTGTGGCTGGAAACGCTATGTACGGGCTTTCACCGTGATTCACGTTTCAACGAATCGCACAACTTCTGAAAGTTTGTTTGTGACATATACTCTCTCCCAACAATACAAACAATTAACCACGGCCAACTGACCACGACCAACTGGCAACTGACAATTGACTATCCAAGCGCTGGAATTGGCCCAGTAACACTGCCGCTAAAAAATTGTCTGATCAGTAAATTATCTGTCGATGCAATGTCATTGACAGTTCCCTCCCACTGCACTTTGCCTCGATAGAGAAACACGATGCGATCGGCAGTGCGGCGGATGGTACTGTCTTGGTGAGTGACGATCGCATAAGTGCTGCAAACACCGTTAGCCGCCTGCAACTCACGGATTAAATCTTCAATTACCGTCGAAGCGATCGGATCTAAACCCGCCGTCGGTTCGTCGTACAGCAAAACCTCTGGATTATCCCTGTCATTATCAGGATTCGCCATGATAGCGCGGGCAAAACTTACCCGCTTCCTCATTCCCCCAGACAACTGCGCCGGATAGCGTTCGCCAATTCGCGGCAAACCCACCATCTCCAACTTTTCCTCAACCAATTCCCGAATGCGGCGGCGCGGCAGCTTAGAATGCTGGTAAAGTAAAAAACCGACATTCTCCTCCACCGTCAGCGAATCAAACAAAGCCGCTTGCTGAAAAACCATCCCAATTCCGATCGGATCTGCCACGTCGTCCACCCATCCGACCCTGCGCTGTCCCTGAACAAAAACCTCACCGGCATCCGGGGCCAACAAACCCGCAATTATCCGCAGAATCGTAGATTTCCCCGTCCCGGAAGGGCCAATAATTGCCAGGGCCTCTCCCCGATAAATCCTCAGATCGACTCGATCGAGGATCGGGTTCTGGCCGAAGGACTTACTTACCCCCTTGAGTTCGATTAGTGGCTCTGCCATAGGATGTTATCAATAAGTTGTGAGTCCTCAGTCATCAGTCTACCTAATGACTCATGACTCATGACTAATCACTAATTACTTAAATTGACTGCCAGAATCAAAACTCTCTTGTATTGTAAATTTGTCCGGTCGAGCTGTTCCAATACCCTTAAGACTAATTAACCATGTCAATTAGTTCACTTCCTAAAGCCCTCCGCGTCTTGGCTAAAGCCAAGCAGGTTTTTGCCCAATCCAGAAATCCTTACCCCCCTTCTTTGCGGAACGGGCGAGTTCACCAGTGGTTTAAGTGGTTAGCCCCCGGACTGTTAGTGAAACGGTGGCTGCTGATTAGTGCTAGCGGCGTGGTACTTGCCACTTTGGGTTTAGCGATTTGGACTGGGATGACTCCCATTTTCTTCTTATTGCAATTGTTGAGAAATTTTTTGGCGTGGATTGCGGAAGTTATTCCCAATTACGTGTCGGGGCCGATCATCATTGCTGGCGGGATTTTGTTAATTCTGTGGGGGCAAACTCGCAGTTTGAACTCTATTACTCAAGTGCTGATGCCCGAAGGGAATGAGGAATTGGTCGATCGACTCCTCAACCACCGTCGCTTGCACCGCGGCCCGAAAATTGTGGCACTTGGGGGCGGTACGGGCCTTTCTAATTTGCTCAGGGGATTGAAGGATTACAGCGCCAAAATCACTGCTATTGTCACGGTGGCGGATGATGGCGGGTCTTCCGGGCGGCTGCGGCGGGAAATTGGGGTATTGCCGCCGGGAGACATTCGCAATTGTTTGGCTGCTTTGGCAGATGAGGAAAAGTTATTGACTGAGTTATTTCAATATCGTTTCCGGGCTGGTGACGGTTTGGTGGGTCACAGTTTTGGGAATTTGTTTTTGACGGCGATGAGCGATATTGCTGGAGATTTGGAACAGGCGATCGCGGCGAGTTCTAAAGTTTTAGCAGTGAGGGGAGAGGTGCTGCCGGCTACTCTGAGCGATGTTTCTTTGTGGGCAGAACTCGCTGACGGCCGCAGGATTGAGGGGGAGTCCAGCATTACAAAAGCTAACGGGCAAATCCTCAAAATAGGCTGTAATCCTGCTAATCCTCCGGCATTACCTAGGGCTGTGGAAGGTCTTCGGGAAGCGGATTTTATTATTATTGGGCCGGGGAGTCTTTATACGAGTGTTATTCCGAATTTGTTGGTGCCGGAAATTGCTGATGCGATCGCCAACAGCGAAGTTCCGCGCATTTATGTGTGCAATATTATGACTCAGCCGGGGGAAACTGACGGATACAGTGTTGCAGACCACATTCGGGCGATCGACCGCGCTTGCGGCCGGCCGCTGTTCGATGCTGTAGTAGTTCAAGGAAAAGTCCCTTCTGCAAAGGCTTTGATCCGCTATTCTCAGGAGAATTCTTATCCGGTTGTGCTCGATCGAGAAGCCGTAACGCAATTGGGGCGGCGAGTTGTCATCGCCAATGTCATGGATGAAGATGAAAATACGGGTTTAATTCGCCACAATTCGCAAAGGTTGGCGGGGATGTTGCTGCGTTGGTACGGCCGGGCGCAGAACATTTAAGCTGCTGACTGTTAACTGTTGACTGTTGACTGTTGACTAATATTATTGGTTATTGGTTATTGGCCGCCGCCAGCGAGTAACAAATAACAAATAACAAATGACTAATGACTAATTATTGAAATGAAAACTTTGCTTCCCGATTCTGAGGCTACGCGCAAGTTTGGTGTTGCGTTAGGTCGATCGCTCCCCGCCGGCACTGTAATCTTATTACAAGGAGATTTAGGTGCGGGCAAAACTACCTTGGTTCAAGGCATCGCTGAAGGTTTAGGAATCTCAGACTCGATCGAAAGTCCTACTTTCACGCTGATTAACGAGTATTTTGGAGGGCGAATTCCGCTGTATCATCTAGATTTGTATCGACTGGAACCCGAAGAAGTGGAGGCTTTGCACTTAGAAATTTATTGGGACGGGTTAGAAATGGATTTGGGAATTGTGGCGATCGAATGGGCGGAAAGATTGCAGTACAAACCAGAAAATTATTTGCAAATTTCTTTAAGTTATCTCGATAACGGGCGGCAAGCTGAAGTAATTGGTAATGGCGAGTTATTGGATTGGCAATGGGAAAATTGAGCGAGTGCGATTCCCTACCCTTCGGGAACCTCTGCGGGAAGATAGCTTCGCTCGCGCGTACTTACTGCGGACGGTTGACACGAATTAATTTGCCTCTCAAACTTTCTTCACCAGCAATAGCATCATTGATGCGTATTGCCAACATTTCTACATTCCGATTTTTGGTACAAACAATAATACCAGAGTGGTCGGGCTGTCGGTTGTGCAGTCCGATAAAATAAAACCGATTTAATGTCAAAACAGCTCTATCTTTGCTTATAGCAAATGCTAGCACCTCTGGATCTGGAATCCCAAGTCCTGCTTTTCCTGCTTCCTGAACAGTCAGGATATTGTGACCAAAAGCGCGCAGCAATTGCACAACGGGCAAAGGAAATTGTTCGTCTGCATACAAATTCAGCATGACTCAGGCTTCCTCATTCTTGCAGATTGCTTCTTCGATTTCCTCCAGATGTGCATCAGCATAAGTCCAAACATTGACTAGATCGGCCGCGCTTAGATGGGGATAAAATTGTAGAAGTTCAGAATCGCTTGAACCTTCACGGCGAAAACTTTCAAGCAGCCAAACTGGGATGCGAGTTTTGGCAATGCAAGCATCGCCACCACACACGTCAGGAGTTTTGGTAATTCCTGGCCAGCTATTACTTAAACTTTGGGTTAAAAGCCGGATGGCTTCAGCTTTCTCAGTCGGAGTTAAGGCCAGGAGTTGTGTTTCTAGTTCTTGAAGAAGCATGGGTAAAATCGCCTTTGCGATGCAGGAATACCCAATTATAACACTTGAGTTAAATTCATGCTTACTCAGCGTCAAATGTCAAGGCTTCTCCCCTCACATTTGTATCCAATTTACCATTTTCAAAAACAACTTTTCCTCCAACAACAGTCACAACTGGCCACCCAGTCAAACTCCAACCTTCAAAGGAACTCCAGCCGCACTTGCTCGCCATCTCTGCTCCGACCACCGGGCGGTATTTCTCCAAATCAACTAAGACTAAATCGGCATCAAAACCCGGAGCAATCGCCCCTTTGTTCGGAATCTTATAAGCCTTAGCAACTGCAGCCGACATCCAATTAGCAACTTGAGCAACTGTACATCTTCCCTCCACTGCTTGCGTCAGCATCAAAGGCAAAGAAGTTTCCACTCCTGGCATTCCCGACGGCGTATTTGGATATTCTTGAGCTTTTTCTGCTAATGTGTGCGGCGCGTGGTCGGTGGCGATAAAATCAATTACGCCGTCGAGTAAAGCTTGCCAAAGTATTTCGTTATCGCGGGGCTCGCGCAAAGGCGGATTCATCTGAGCTAAACTGCCAATTTTTTGATAGGCGCTGGTATTTAACAACAAATGCTGCGGCGTAACTTCTGCTGTCACCCAACTCGGTTTTTCCTGGCGCAAAAACTCAGCTTCATCCCCCGTTGAAAGGTGCAGAATGTGCAGTCGGCGCTGATATTTATTAGAAAGTTTTACTGCTAGTTGAGTTGCAAATAAAGCTGCTTGATTGTCTTGAATTTGGGAGTGCACTGCAACATCAGAAATCCCGGCAAATTCCTGACGCCTCTGATTGATTCTAGCTTGGTCTTCTGCGTGCACGGCAATTAGTCGATCGCCTGCAGCAAAAATCGCCTCTAAAGTTGCTTCTCCATCGACCAAAAGCTGACCGTGCATCGAACCCATAAACACCTTAATTCCCGGAGTCGGATTCGCAGTCAACAAATCCGGCAAATTCTCGGGCGTTGCACCAATAAAAAAGCCGTAATTCACCAAACACTTCTCGGCAGCACGACTTAGTTTATCATCTAAGGCAGCTTGGGTTGTGGTCAGAGGTCGCGTATTCGGCATTTCCAGAAACGATGTCACGCCGCCTTTAGCGCAAGCACAGCTAGCGGTAAATAAGTCTTCCTTGTGTTCTAAACCCGGTTCCCGGAAGTGTACCTGGGGATCAATTACTCCGGGTAACAGAGTTAAGCCTTTGGCATCTATTTCTCGATCGCCCGATTCGACAATTTCCGCAGCAACCTTGACAATTTGGCGATCGCAGATTTGCACATCTCCTACCAAAAACTCACCATTGGGCAAAAGAATGCGAGCGCGACGGATTAACAAACTTGATTTGGGAGTCATAAGATATCATTAATTGAGTAAACAGCGTGCTAGCATGGAAGCATTATTAAGTTTATAATTAGTATCCAGCTCAGTCACTACAATACCCTATGACTCGTCTAGACAAGTCAGCCGACGAAAAATCCCCGCAAGACACCGAAAATCCTTGGATCGAAGGAATTAAGACGATCGGCTTAGCAGCCTTTTTAGCCTTTGGTATCCGCACCCTGGTTGCCGAAGCTCGCTACATTCCCACCGGCTCGATGCTTCCAACCTTACAAATTAACGATCGATTAATTATAGATAAGGTAAGCTATCGATTCCAAGACCCCCAGCGAGGAGATATTATCGTATTTATGCCTCCTGACCCGGCTAGTTTGTGTACGGGACAGCCGCCACCGATAAAAGATGCCTATATCAAGCGAGTGATCGGACTGCCGGGGGACAATGTGGAAGTCAAAGAGGGAAAAGTTTTTATTAATAAGCAGCCGCTACAGGAAAAATATATTGAAGAAATTCCGCAGTATCCCTACGGGCCTGTAGTTGTAGCTCCAAATTCTTACTTGGTGCTCGGCGACAACCGCAACGCAAGCTGTGACAGTCATTACTGGGGCTTTGTACCCAAGCAAAATATCATCGGTAGGGCAATTGTCCGTTTTTGGCCACTCAACCGCACAGGTTCGATCGACCCCACGCCCCTTTATCCCGCTAAAAATTAGCTACAACCTTCAGTAGGGTGCGCTAGGCGCACCTTACTACTACAGATTAATGAAGGTCAAAATTTAAAACTGGCTTAACTTCCGATCGTGCTGCCATTCGAGCAGATTTAGTACGACGTTTCGCGATCGAGAACTTTCACAACTTTGTTATACATCTCCTCAGCTTGTTGCGGCGAATTGCCGATACTCGTCAATCCCACTTTGCCAAACTCGGACAAACAGCCCATTAAATGAAACACACTCCCCGTCTCAGTACCCGTGTCAAAGTGCAGTTGATTGTCAGCAATAATATCCATCAAATCGTTCGGTAATAACCCCCGATAGCGCTCTTTTTTCAAATTGTCCGAAGCGACATAATATTTCGGACGGCCCTGCTGGCTGTAAAATAATCCTGTCGAACGTTCGTACCGACCATTTGTTAACAGCTTCAGCGCCATAAACGGATGAGTTGTGCCTCCTTTCCGCAAGTTAATTTCTATTGCTTGCATATCCCATTTGCCATCGGATTGCTTTACCGCGAGAAAATCTACTCCAAATCTCTCTAAAGCCCCTTTTTTAGCTAAGTTTTGCCCTACTTTCCATCCCAATTCCTGCAACGCTATTCGATAAGATTCGTCCGCAGGGAATCGGCAACCCAAGAAAATTTGACCGTCTGGGCCTCCTAAAATTTGGTCGTGGGTTGAGAGAATTTCTACTTCGCCGCTGGGAACAATTCTGCCTTGAACGCTGGGCGAGAACTTTTCTTCTCCTTCGATAAATGCTTCGGCAATTGCCCCTAATTCGGGAATGCGGCTGCTAAAATTTTCCCAGGTTTCGCCCGTTGCTTGAAAGCGCAAATTATGGAAGCTATCGCCAATTGCCTTCGCTCTTTCTGTAGGCGCTTTACCTGCGAGGGGCTTCAGATCTAAAATTGCATTCCCTTCCCCCGAAAAACCTTCATTTAACTTAATTACCATCCGCTGCAAATGCGGCTGCCGTTCCCACAACGCGGCCGTAGCTTCTGCTAACTCTTCCGCATTAAAAACCAACTCGGAACCGTCAGGATAAGGCACGCCACATTCTTTAAAAATTTGCCTGCTGCCGCTTTTTGTTCCCCAGTATAACAGATCGGGATCGCTAGCCCACAAAGGAATCCCCAATTTAACAGATAACTCGCGTTCTAAGGGCGTCGAGTTATAACAAACCATATAAGATTTTGTCGGCCGCGCTGCTTGACGAATGCGCTCCATCAAGCGGGGACGGTCTAAAATTTTCTGGGTGAGGGATTTGGCAGAAGCATCGTAAGCACTGAACAGCAAAAGCCGATCGCGCGCGTGAGAAAATGGAATTCCCGGCAGCAATTGCAGGTAATAATCCACAATCATCGGGTGCAAGGGTTCCGAGGTAATGTAAATTAAGCGCGTGCGGGGATTTCGCAGGCGAATCAATGAAAATAAATGCCGCTCTTCGTAGTGGTAAACACCCTCAACTTTCTGCATTTCTTTCTGATCTAAGCTGAGAGAAGGAATGATAATAATGTCACAATCTCCGCTGTCGAAGTCTTCGATTCCTCCCCAACGTTCGCGTAATTCTGTCTGCAGATTGCGAAATTGCTGTGCGGATTCGGAAGATGAATTATTTAACTCTTGCATGGCGTTTTATCCTAAGTATTCAAATAATTATGGCTGATGATGTCAAGTGTGTCAGCCCCCATAGTTGAGACAACTCACACAGTTTTTTTTCGGACGCACTTTACCGGGAATATTGACAAAAATGCCCCCATAGTGATTTAAGGTGCGTCAGTCGAAATATTTGAGGCAATTCAAACAGTTTTTTCGGACGCACCCTACCCGGGACGATCGTCCATTTCTGTCAAGCTGCTCTAAGAAGCTCGCCGCGCTCGAAAAAGTCTGGCATACTCCAATATCGGCTCTAGGCGGCGTTGATTTTGCTTGAGTGCCGATCGCAATTTTTCCGAAGGGCCCAACACCAGGGGAGCCGAATATTTGTTCAGCATTTCCATATCTGGCGACTGGCTCAGCAGCATCAGCCTCACTTCTTTGTCGAGCAAATAACTCAGAGAAAGCAAATCTCCCATGTTAGTAAAATCGTTGCCGCGATCGCTAATTACAATTGTATCTTTAATGGATCGATTAGCTATCACCTCTTTGTTAATAATTTTCGCAACTTCAGCATTAAAATAGCTCAAGTCTTTGCTCCACCAAGTATCATAAAAAGCGCTAACTGTACAGGAGGCTACACTTGCTGTAAATACCAAGGCTAAAATGACTTGCCACAACCGCTGCTGAGTTTTCACGTTACTCGCGAGCAAGTAAGCAACTGCTAGCTGCACTCCCGGAAAGCAGGAAATCAGATAGCGGCTGACGGCAGAACGTTTGCCACCTAGAATTAGATCCGGTAATGCCAGTATCAAAAAAGGTACCAAAATTGATGTTACAATAAACAGCCAAGTAGAAGTGCTAACCCTGCGACAGATTGTGTAAAGGGCTGCCGCAATTAATAGCAAAAATGGCAATCTCAGCAGATAAGTCCAAATATTATCAAACCCGAAGTCGAAGTCAAAAAATAAGGCTGTAAAACTGAGTGTCCACAATTTGACAAGATACAGCCAACCCGGAGATACTCGCGTCCAATCTGTCGTAGCTGATGCTCGTCCCAGGTTGGTTGCCAGCACGTAAATCCACGGAAGATACAATATTAAAGCTGCTGTTACGGCTAAGAAAAATTGGGAATTAGTTACATGACCTGGCAATTTTGTTTTTTTGACAAACAACCAGTAAGTAATTATAAAAACTCCGTGTCCAATGAGTGTTAAACTGAAGAAAGGGTGAGTGTAGAAACCAACGACGATCGCCAGCGAATAACACGCCCAATCTTGCCAACCCCGCAACCGCACTGCTCTTAGCAGCAGCCAACTGCTGCCAATAACTGTGGCTGTCAGCAAACTGTACTGCCTTGCTGTCTGAGCAAACAATATGTCAAAGGGAGATAAAGCCAAAAGTGCTGTTGCTAATAACGCAGCCAAATTCGAGGCGAAAAGTTCCTGAGCTAACGCGTACATCAAAGGCAACGACAGCAAACTCAATAGTGCTGGCAAACTGCGAGATGCTGCTAGAGAACTGCCAAATTGCTGCATCCACCAACGGGCCATGAGAAAGTATAAAGGCGGATGCTGCGGGTCTTCTAGTGCTAAAGAACGAATTGTATCTGCTTCTGTACTTCCCGGTTTAATCCGCTGATATTTTTGCAATTCAGGTGCGGGAACAATCCGGTTTTGGAATAGTTCGTCGTCAATTTCTTGGCGGGTGAAACCAGCGGCGCGGATTGATGTGTAAGCTTCGTCGTGCCAGTATAGTTTGCGATCGATCTCAAAAAACCGAAATCCGATACCAAGTAAAATGCCGATCGCCAATAAGTTCATCAGCCAGCGGGAATTTTTGGTATTAACAGATGTGTCTTGATGTGTTGTAGATCCCATGCTTGTCCTAATTGTGGCGATTCCCTCCGGGATAGCTACGCTTCACGGAATTTGGAACTGTAGCCCATCTTAAACCTCACTCCCAGAGCGATCGATACCAACTACATCCCCCAACAGACAATAATTCTACCCTCTGCCGGATGCCGAATATCTTCTCGATTAGAGCCTTCTGAAAGCTGGCTCAGGCTCAACCACCCCCAAAATCAAGAATCTTCAGCCAGATCCTCCCAGAACCTCCAGACCCCAAAAATAACTGCTAACATACGTGTTGTACAGTTAATCAACAAGCTCCGCAAGGGGTCTACCCGCGTACCGCAAATGGCAAAATCAAAAGAAACGTCTATAAAAACTTCCACTGAAAACTCAGAAAAGCAAAAAGCTCTAACTTCCGTACTCTCCCAAATCGAGCGCAGCTTTGGCAAAGGGGCGATCGTCCGATTGGGAGACTCCACTCGCATGAGGGTAGAAACCATTCCCACCGGAGCCCTGACACTGGACATTGCTTTGGGCGGCGGTTTGCCAAAAGGCCGAGTCATTGAAATTTACGGCCCGGAAAGTTCCGGTAAAACCACTCTGGCCCTCCACGCGATCTCCGAAGTCCAAAAATCCGGGGGTATCGCAGCCTTCGTCGATGCCGAACACGCCCTCGATCCCACCTACGCCTCAGCTTTAGGCGTCGATATTGAAAATCTCTTAGTTTCCCAGCCGGATACCGGCGAAATGGCCCTAGAAATAGTCGATCAACTCGTGCGTTCCGTCGCCGTCGATATCGTAGTAATTGACTCCGTAGCCGCCCTCGTCCCCCGCGCCGAAATCGAAGGCGACATGGGCGACTCCCACATGGGTTTGCAAGCGCGCTTGATGAGCCAAGCTTTGCGGAAAATCACCGGCAACATCGGCAAATCCGGCTGTACCGTCATTTTCCTCAACCAATTGCGGCAGAAAATCGGCGTAACTTACGGCAACCCCGAAACCACAACCGGCGGTAACGCACTCAAATTCTACGCCAGCGTGCGGCTTGACATTCGCCGCATTCAAAGCTTGAAAAAAGGTACAGAAGAATACGGCAACCGCACTAAAGTTAAAGTTGCTAAAAATAAAGTTGCTCCGCCTTTCCGTATTGCCGAATTTGACATTGTATTTGGCAAAGGCATTTCTACTTTAGGCTGTCTGACTGACTTGGCCGATGAAATGGGAGTAATTACTAAGAAAGGTTCTTGGTACAGCTACAAGGGCGACAACATTGCTCAAGGACGCGACAACGTAATTCGGCACATGGAGGAAAATACCGAATTTAAAAATGAGATCGAGAAGTTAGTGCGGGAAAAACTTGATACGGGAGCTGTGGTTTCTGCTAATTCTGTCGCTCCGGTCGATCTTGATGTTGATGATGAGGATGAGGATATTGATGACGTTCAGGATGTAGAAGAGTTGGAAGAAGTCTAACTTTTGTAGTGATTTAGCGATTAGTCATTAGTGATTAGTCATTAGTAAAAGTAGGTTGGTTGAACGTAGAGAAACCCAACCTACTTTTGTGCTTTTGTCCTCAAAGATATGCAGGTTATATCATTTCCGGTTACACCGGAATGATGTTGACGGTTGACTGTTGACTGTTGACTGTTGACGCCGTGAACAGTCAACCGTCAACAGTGAACTCGAATTTACTATTCCGATGCTAACGGATTTGATATTATACCATTTTAGATTTGGGAATTACTTACTGGGAGCCTCTCATATTTGTAAAAACACTTCTTCTGGCTCCTTCCTTCTTCCTTCTTCCTCTTTCCTCCTGGCTCCTAGCTCCTGGCTCCTGGCTCCAATTTTTAGCTTGGCTGCTTTCATTGAAATGCTCCCTACTTACTATCACTTATTCAGGCATAGAAACGGGCTGAACGTATTGAGAATTAGCGCGCACATAACAGCCTTGTCTTGTCTGCAACCAGGGTTGACCGTTCGCCACCGTAATCGCATTTACTCCCCTGAGTTCAGCAGCAATTGTATCTCTATCAGCGCGGTAAACTTGTTGAATTGCTCCGTTTGGCGTCTTGCGGCAGTTTAGTTGTCCATCTCGCGACGTGACTCGCCAAGCAGGCCAAGTTGCAGAACCAGCAGTTTCAGTCAACCAAGTATTAGAATTGCTAGAAGTATAGTCGCCACTTGCATTAGGACGCGGTAAAGATTCGACTAAATTTACTTTAAATGTCTGGCCAGTAGAAGGACAATTTTCTCCTCCTTTCACCTTCCAAGTAACTTCGGCTCCCAATTGGCTGCTCCTTCCAACTTGACGCCTAACAATGGTAATATCCCCAGAACAAACAATTTTTTGGCCAGGGCCGGTCGTACTGTCTTTGAAAGTCCCATTGTAATAGTAAGAGCCTGCTGCTCCTTCGGAACGGGTAATTTGAATGTTGCCCAAAAAATTCCGATTGCCTACTTTGGTCAAGTAAAAACCTCTGGGATTGTTCCCTTTTTCTGACAGGTTTAAAGTAGTTTTACCGTTAGGGTTAACATAAGTCGTAGCGCTAGCAGCACCGCACCAAATTAATGACAGAACTCCTGTGGACAACAAAATGTAAAGTTTTTTCACAGCAACACCTTGTATGATATGAATCTCTACTTTATTTATAGCTGTTGGTGAAAATACTTGCCCAGTCGCTCACATGAGTGTCACTCATTTGAGCGACATTCTAACGACATACGGGCAATCCCCCATGATTGCCACTACAAATTCGGCAACCACAGGGGATTGGGACTACTGCGTAATTCCTAAAAATCAACTCTGCATAACTTCACCTTGCTTCAGCTCCCTTCAACTCTCTTCACTTGTATGCACCTGCATCACGAGGCCTGCAAGCTTCAACTTCTGACTCATTGCAAGTTCCAATAATTATCGGCAGAATAAATTTATATACGTAAGTAAGGGAGTTCCAATCCTCGCTAAATACTGTGGATTTTACTTATACTTCCCGGTGGGTCAAGTTGCGAGTAGAAAAACTAAGGAGATTTTTACAGGTAGCAGATTTCACATCTAAAAATGTTTGTAAAGAAGTGTAAAAGCTCCTGATAGCCGATTGGTTTGACAGAAAGTACAATTTTTAAGCTGAGTAGGTAAAAAAAGTCGTCTTGATTCAGCGCAAAAATGAACTTGAAAAACACAAATTAATTGGCTCGAAACTTAAATCATTTTTGAAGGGAGAATAAATTATGGGTGACGGTCAATTGGAAGTTATATTAAAGATGGCTCAAACAATTAATCCTCAAATTGAGAGCGATCGACATTTGGAAATAGACTTGGCAAAATTGCGCCAACTGCCAACAGGAACATTAGGGTGCGAAGTGGCGCGATTTCTAGACGAACAAGGCTTTGAGCCGATCGCATCGGGAGACTGGATTCAGCGAAACCACGACGTTTAACCGGTGCTGACGGGTCTTTCAGCTTCAACAGAAGATGAATTGGTACTTCAAGCGTTTACTCGCGCTCAAGTATTTCGTCCTTCCTGTGCGATTTTAGTGTTAGTTGGACTGATCGGCGGGTCAAGTTGCGCGATCGGACAAATTATCAAAGGCTTAAAATACGGAAAATTAGCCACTCGGTTAATTGACTGGGACGTTGCATCTGATTGGGAAACTCCTTTATCTGAAGTTCGAGAGAAACTCAGAATTCTACCCTTAATTGATTAGATTTTCACTCGTTACCTCACTGCAAAAGTATGCAAAGCAAAAGTTACAAACCGGAAATTAGCCTGAGCCCACGGGAAAGAGCGATCGCGCAATTAGTAGCCCAAGGCCTGCCCAACAAATGTATTGCCAAAAATTTAAATATCAGTCACTGGACGGTTGCTACTTACGTGAGGCGGATTTTTATCAAACTCGGTGTTTGTTCCAGAACTGCGATGATTGCACTGCTGATCCAAGAAAATTTGCTCTGGGACTAATAAATAAGTAGGGTGCCTCAGATATTAAGAACGGGCAAGATGCCCGTTCCACAAAAATTCAATCTTCTTGTGGAACGGGCATCTTGCCCGTTCTTATTTGGATGCGTTAATTTTTTTCTATGCCAAAGCCAAAGAACCAGAAGGATTTCTCAGGAAGCTCAGCAATTCTCGATTCACCGTTTGCGGCGCTTCCTGCTGAATCCAGTGGCCGCAGTTAGGAACTAATTTTAACTTAAACGGAGCCGTAATTAATCTGTCTAAACCTTCTACAAGTTTGTGGCTCAAAAACGCATCTTCTTCTCCCCAAAGCACCAAAGTAGGCACTGTCACAGGTTCTAATTTCTCCGCCAAATTCCAAAGCCTCTGCGGATGAAACATCTGGCGGTAATAATTGATAGCGGCGGCTAATACTCCCGGCTTTTCTAAAGCAGTCTGATAAATCTTAGTTTCCTCAGCGCTAAAAGATCCTTTGCGAACAGCTTGTCCTTGGAAAACATTGTGAACAAAATCTTTCAAGTTTTGCCGGATCAACCATTCGGGAATGCCGGGAACCTGAAACGCCAAAACGTACCAACTGCGGCGGATTTGATCTAAATTGCTCGCCATTTCCTGCACGAATCGCTGCGGGTGCGGAGCGTTTAAAATTGCCAAGCGGTTGAGTTGTTCGGGGAATTTTTGAGCTAAGTGCCACGCAATCGCTCCTCCCCAATCATGACCTACAACGTGAGCTTTTTTATAACCGAGGCTCGCAATCAAACCGCGAATATCCGCGCTCAGCGTATCTAAATCATAGCCGCTTTCCGGCTTGTCGGAATCGTTGTAGCCCCGCAAATCCGGCACCACAACCTTAAAATGACGCGCTAAAGCAGGAATTTGATGACGCCAAGAGTACCAAAACTCTGGAAACCCATGCAGGAGGAGAACAAGCTCGCCTTCTCCTTGAGAAACGCAGTGCAGGCGGATGTTATTGGTTTCGACGAAGATGTGTTTCTGTTCGGAATCGAAAGAATTCATAGTTGGAAAGTTAGACTTATTTTCGGGAAGTACACAACCCGCCGACTGGTAGCAGGCTAAAACGGCCCAATGGTTTTAATTTTTCTACTTTTATTGTAGCTGCTTTTCGATCCCCGTCGCTGCAATCTAATGAAACTTAAAACTTGTAGGGTTTTTAGGTGTCCGGTTTTTTAGGTGTAACTACTGAGCTTAACTTTCTCACCTTAAATCTGTTGTTTTAACAGCGGCGCAGGCGATTCAATAATAGCACAATTTCGTCCGTTGCCGATCGCATTTTTGCAGTCGATAGGTCAGATTGATTGACGATAATGCTAAACACCAACGGCTCGTAATTCGGAACTTCGATATATCCCGACAGCGCCGAAACTCCGCTCATAGTTCCTGTTTTTGCTTGCAAATTTACGCGATTTGGTGTATTATTAAAGCGATTTTTCAAAGTGCCGCTCTGCCCAGCGATCGGCAGTGACTGGCGGTAAATAGATGCTGCAGGTGAATTGGCCATAACTCTCAAAGTTTGCACCAAGGCTTCTGGACTAATTAAATTGTGCCGAGACAAGCCCGAACCGTCGGCTAATATGTAGCTGTTTGGATTGACTCCTAATTGAGTTAAAACTGTCTTTAACTCTTTCAAACCCATTTCACCTGTATCCTCTGGCGGCAGGGGCATCTTGTCTGTAACTTTTGCCAGCAATCTCAATATAACTTCTGCATAAAGATTGTTGCTTTCGCGATTAGTTTCTCTCACCAATTCCGCCAGAGGCGGCGATTCAACGGTCGCTAATTCTTGATTTAAATTGCGAGAAGCCGAGGCAACTAAAGCCTGTTTAACAGGAATTCCCTCAGCCGCTAGAACTTGCTGAAACTGCTGCAAAAAATTATTAGCGGGGTTGACAACTGCCACATAAGCTGATTCAGGTTCGCCACCAACTTTCAACTGTCCGCTCACTCGAATTATAGGTCGATCGAACTCCCGGCCAACTTCAATAAACTCAGATTCGTTTTGGGCGACAGTTACTGAATTGTTCTGGAGTTGCCACTGATTTGCCTGCTTAGGTTCGGCAAAAGTAACTTTCAGAGGTTGCCCGAGAGCCTGCGGGGACAAGAGAAGGTCGATCGCGTTTTGATTGAAAATTAAACTGTTAATCGGCGCTCCGTAGCCAGCTTGCGCGTCTTCCCATTCCCAATTCGGATTGACTGCACTGCCTTGAAAATAGCTGTCATCGCCAATCAACTCGTTTACTTGACTGATTCCCCGCTGCTTCAACTGCTGCGCCAAAGATTTCAACTGAGGCTCAGCAATGCTCGGATCTCCCCTGCCGGCAACGTACAAACTTCCATTTTCGCCGCTGTAAACCGATGTCTTAATCCGAAAATCTGCACCGAGTTTCTGCAAAGCAGCGGCTGTAGTTAGCAGCTTGGTATTTGATGCGGGAATAAAATATTTGGTGGCGTCGCGGCTATAGAGAGTAGTAGAAGAAGATAGAGGTTGAATCAAAATGCCCCAGCGCGAGCGACTAAATTCGGGACGATTGGCGATCGCATCTACTTGCGCCCCCAATTCCCCAGGACAAATATCCCCAGAAACCCCCGACGTTTGAGCAGCAACCGCCGACGGACGCCCCAGCACCAGCACTAACAAACTAAGCGCAATTCCTTGGATTTTCAAAGTGGCAGTTCCTTAACAAAAACTATTAAAATTAGATGCGCCAGAGCTTGGAAGTTTCACCGAATCAAGTCAATATTAATAATAATAACGCGCATGAATTCTCGGATTGAACAGCGCTTCTACAGGTTTTCCCTCTTTGAAATGCTCTTCCACAATTAACGGTACATCACTCGGTTTAACTCGACAATACCAAATTTCGTCCGGGGTAACTCGCACAGTCGGGCCCGTGGTGCACTGTCCCTGACAGCTAGTAGCCTCAACTTTCACCCCTGCAAGTTGTTGAGCTTCAAAAGCAGCTAGCACTGCTGCTGAACCATTTTTCAGGCAAGATAGATACTGGCAAACCAATACACAGCGCGCTTCTGGTTGGGAGTCTGGTTCTCGGGTTGGAGATTCTGGCATTGGTAAGGATTTATCGGCTCTTTAAGATATCTTAACAATCTTGTCAGGTCGATCGCTCGCCGGAGGGAGGCAAACGGCAGAATTTTATAGTGCGATCGAAAAAAACAGCAAAATTCTGGCATTCAAACTTTTTCCTTCCTTCTACCTTCTAACGAATTCCTCCAGCAGAGCTGCCTTTCTTCAGTCTGTGTCACGCTTTCCCGATATGATCGATTTAGAGCAACAACTCAATCAACCGCTAATCATGCCAAAAACAGTAGCCGATGTAATGAGCCGCGAGCCGATTTTGGCGCGACCCGAAATGCCCTTGAACGAAGCGATTAAAATTTTAGCCGATCGACGCATTAGCGGTCTTCCCGTCGTAGATGAGAATGACGTGTTAGTAGGAGTCATCTCCGAAACCGACTTGATGTGGCGGGAAACCGGCGTAACTCCCCCCGCTTACATCATGGTGCTCGACAGCGTGATTTACTTAGAAAATCCATCTCGTTACGAGCGAGATCTGCACAAGGCTTTAGGACAAACAGTAGGAGAAGCGATGAGTACAGAGCCAGTTACCATCGGGCCCGACAAATCTGTCCAAGAAGCTGCCAAACTGATGCACGATCGCAGCATCCACCGATTGCCCGTGCTTGATACTGCGGGCAAAGTAATCGGCATCCTCACTAGGGGAGATATTATCCGATCGATGGCTGCCGAATCTTAAATTAACTGTTGCAGTTCTAGGACTGTATCAGAAAATAAGCCGTGAAGCGAAGCTATCCCGTAGGGAATCGCTCTTTCAATCTCGCCCACTTTTTGCAATTACCAATTACCGAGATTGACGACAAGGAAGTCAGGAATACACGCAGAGCTATTTTTTTTTCTTCCTTCTTCCCTCTTCCCTCTTCCTTCTTCCTTCTTCCTTCTTCCTTCTTCCTTCTTCCCAATTATCAAATTTAAAATCGAATGAGCATTACCCCTGAGTCTGTCGAACAATTGCTGAATTCCGAGGATTTTGGCGAAAGACTGCGAGCAGTCAACCAACTGCGGCAACTAGAACCAGCAATCGCCTATAAACTGATTCAAATTGCGATCGGCGACAAAAACGTCCGGGTTCGCTACGCAGCAGTCAGCCAATTATCAACCCTCGGCACGCAGAATCTGGCGAACGCTTTAGAGGTACTGCGAAACAGCTTGAACAACGACCCCGAACCCGACGTGCAAGCAGCAGCAGCCGATGCTTTGGGCGCATTGAAATTAACCGATGCTTTAGAAGATTTGCAGCAAGTTTATAGCAGTACCTCTGAATGGCTGGTGCAACTGAGCATCGTCGCGGCTTTGGGAGAAATGGGAGATCCGAAAGCCTTTCCGATGTTAGAAAATGCCCTGAATTCTGAAAACGAATTGATCCAAACCATTGCCATCAGCGCATTAGGTGAATTGGGAGATAAACGGGCGCTGCCGCTGCTGCTTCCCTACGCTTCCAATGCAGATTGGCAGATCCGTTACAGAGTCGCCCAAGCTTTGGGGCGGTTGGGCGGTGCAGAAGCACAGACAGCTTTGGAAATTCTCGCCAAAGATGAGGTTGAACAAGTTGCTCAGGAAGCTAAAGCCGGACAAGAAAATAGTTTGAAATCTTGAGATTGCTTTGGCGATCGCGAACAACCCTGCGCGGTTGTGAATTTTGAATTAATTTAGAATTTTTTGTGCGGGTTCTAGTAACAACTCTGTTCGCGATCGCACACAGAATTCAGAAACCCGGTTTCTTCCTATATTTCTTGTTCCTGTCTGCAAAACTTGTAGAAACCGGGTTTCTAGCCAGCCAGCGGGCTGGTTGGGTAGCGCCAACCTTACTAATCAGGAAAAAGCTCAAATCTTAAATCTCAAATTTAAAATTGTATTGATGCGACGGGCGATCGCAAATTCCATTGAAACTCTCCTTAAATTCCAGCGTACTCTTCCCTTTCCCAACCATAGCCGGGATCTTGACATCCGCACTTTGACAACAGCTATAATTAGAATAAATAGAGCAGCGGTAGGGATTAACACAATTATTGAATTGTGCCCAGCCAGCTAGGGATCGGGGAAACTATCGTTAAGACGGTAAGCAATCTACCAGCAAAACCAAGTCTTAAAACTGTTTATCATCCCCATGCTTGAACAACTATCAAATTCCGGCTCTCAGTCCTTGGACATTTTAACAGAAGAGCGATCGGCCTCTCAAGTAGCACCAAGCCCAACCAATCAAAACTTTATTAATAGAGTTTTAGAACTTACCAACATCGAACGCAGCAAATTGAGTTTGTCCCCGCTAACCTTAAATACTCAGTTACTAAATGCGGCGGAAAATCACACCCAAAACATGGCACTGCAAGACTTCTTTTCCCATACCGGAAAAGACGGTTCGTCATTAGGAAGTCGGATTAGTGCAACGGGCTATCAATTCTCAGCGGCAGCAGAAAACATCGCTGCGGGCTCTTCTACACCCGAACAAGTTGTATCATCATGGATGAACAGCAGCGGCCACCGCGCTAACATTCTTAACCCCAATCTCAAAGAGATTGGCATCGGTTACTATTTCTTAGCCGACGATACGGGCACAGAAAATTGGAATCACTATTGGACGCAAGTTTTTGCGACTTCTCTTGACGGTAGTGTCAATCCCGCACCCACACCGACACCCACACCAACTCCCACACCAACTCCCACACCAACTCCCAACACATCGGTATCGATTACTTCGCCCATACCCAATGCTACAGGGGACGGCAGCCCGACGACAGCACCCAAAAATACAGCCAGCAACGGCAATTATTTCCTATCAGATAGTGCCGATAGTCAAATACCGACAAATGCTGCGGGATTGCCAATTTTTGCCCTTTCCGGCAAAGACAATATCACCGGGGGAGAAGGTGTTGATAGCATTAATGGAATGCAAGGTGCGGATACAATTAATGGCGCAGGCGGCAATGACAGCTTATCCGGCGGCAAAGAGTCGGATTCAATTGAGGGCGGTGTTGGCAATGATTTTATCAGCGGCAATAACGATAACGATCGACTAATCGGATCTGAGGGTAACAATACTATCCGCGGCGGCAAAGAAGATGATGTCTTGGTTGGCGGTAACAGCGACGATTTGTTGGCGGGCGATCGCGGGCAAGATATTCTAACGGGCGGAAGCGGAAATGATACCTTTATCGTAGCAGGAGGTTTGTCTGCTTCGGCTACTTTAATTAGTGCGGATGTGATTACCGATTTTGAGATCGGGGATAATATTGGTTTGACTGACGGTATGGGATTTGCTAACTTGACTTTTGAAGCTGTGACTTTGCAGTTGGATGGAGGTGCAAGCATCGCTTCTACGGCGATTAAGTCGGGCAGTAATTATTTGGGAATCGTGCAGGGTGTAAGTCAAAGTCAGCTTACATCTTCTGTTTTTGTCAACGCCTAAAAAACAGCATACCCAGATTCCCGACTTCTTGGAGAAGTCAGGAATCTAAAAACGAGAGCGCTTTACGTTTAACTTTGAGAGCATAATCGGGGTGGCTGTTTTGAGAGATTGGTTTGTTATACAGTCGTGGACGGAAAAACACGGCACTGGTTCAGCTTAAAAGTGGGTGGCAAGAGCGAGAGATGCTGCATCAGACTGAAACGACTCGTTTAGCAGTTTGGTGATTGTATCAGCGTTAGCAGGGCGACTGAAGTAAAACCCTTGACCTTCATGGCACCCTCGCGCTTGCAGGTAGTCACGCTGCTCTTTGGTTTCAATGCCTTCTGCGGTGATCGTTAATCGCAGACTTTTTGCCAGAGCAATGATGGCATCAGTAATGGTGGCGCTGTCCGGGTTAGACAGTACATCTTTGACAAACGATCGATCGATCTTGAGCATATTAACCGGAAACCGTTGCAGGTAGTTGAGGGAAGAATAACCTGTGCCAAAGTCGTCTAGGGCGAGGGACACGCCAAGTTCTCGCAGTTGCGTTAAGATTTTGACCGATCGATCAATGTCAGTCATCAAGGCAGTTTCAGTCACTTCCAGTTCTAAATACGCAGCTTCGAGTTCGGTCTCTGCCAGAATTTGGCGAACCATCTCAACCAGATTCGGCTGCTCAAATTGTCGAGCCGACAGATTCACCGAAATCCGCAGCGCTGGCAGCCCAGCCACTTGCCAGCTACGGGTTTGAGCGCAAGCCGTTCGCAAGATCCATTCACCAATGGGCACGATCTCGCCATTGGCCTCGGCGATCGGAATAAATTTTACCGGAGGGACCAAACCCTCTGTAGAATGCTGCCAGCGAACCAGCGCCTCCGTTGCTGTCACCCGTCCGCTGTCGAGGTCGATCAGCGGTTGATAGTAAACCAGTAGTTCGTTACGCTCCAGCGCTCCGCGCAGGCTATTTTCTAGGGTCAGTCGCTCCTGTAACTGAACGTTCATTTCGGGTGAATAAAACTGATAGTGACTACGCCCTTGCTGCTTTGCCTGATGAAGTGCGAAGTGAGCTTGCTGAAGAAGTTGCTCTGGAGAATTGGTATTTTCTAAATGGTTCAATGTAATACCAAGACTGGCGGTGAGGTGGATCGGTTGACCCTCTACAGAGAAAGGTTTTGCTAGCGTACTCAGCAGCAGTTGGGATAGCTTGACCACACTCTCCAGCGAGTGGAGTTCGCTGCGAGCGATCGCAAACTCACCGTCGCCCAAACGCGCCAAGACATCTGACCCATCCATGCACTGTACCACCCGTTGGGAAACGGCTCTAATTAGTAAGTCGGATATCCCAGGCTCCAACACATGGCGCATCCCTGTGAAATCATCGATACCCAATACCAGAACTGCGACCAGGGGTGAGTGATTTTGGGATCGGGTTTGATTCAGGCGATCGCAGAATAAGTCACGATTGGGCAATCCAGTCAGTTCATCGTAGTGGGTAATGTAATGAATCAATTCATCTAGTTTGTAAAGCGTTTGTGAGGAATTTGCCATCAGCGTACCGACTTCATCAGTAAACTCTGTGGGTAAGTTCGGCAATGTTCTTGTATCGAGGTAGTTTTGTAGAGCCTCCGAGGTTAAGATTACCGGAACCAGGAGGTAGCGTAGCGTATAAAGCGTTGCTCCCGTACCCGCTAATGTCGCCAGCAGAGCAATCAGCAGAACCCGGACTGATGTCTCTACCGAGTAAGCGTTTGAGGTAAGAAACCAGACCATTAAGGTTAGCAAAGGAACGTGCGTGCCTAAAAATGCAACCACCATAATTTTGGCAGTGTAGCTTTTTTTGAGCCAGGGGAGATGCCCCAAGGATGAGTATAGGTTAAGGTTAGGCTTTGGTTGCATAGGACTCGGTTTAAAATTTTAAAGTGGGTAGAGTATCCAGCAGTCTCGTACTAGGTGCGTTGGCTTCAGAAACGGCTTTTTTAACTAAGGAGCGATCGCCTTAGATTTGACAGATATTTTACAAATCGATCGACAATATCGAGCCGCGATCGCTTGTCTGATAAAATATCCAAGTGATCGCCCAACAACCCATATATATACTGACCCTAATCGCCTTTTTCAAAAACGTGTGTGATCCGCGCCACAATTCACCAAAATCGACTTTTTTGAAAGCTACAAATGATCTACCTTCAGCTTTTAGTCCGCTACTGATAACTAATGACTAATGACTAATAACTAAATTACTAAAAGGGTAACTATGAAAAAAGTAGCCGTGTTTGGCAATACGGGAGGCGGTAAATCAACTCTCAGCAAGAGATTATCGGAAATCACTGGTTTGCCACTTTACGCCTTGGATAAGATTCAATATCAGTCTGGGGGCGCTGAGGTTCCAAATGAAGAATATAAGCGTATCCATGAGAAAATTTTGGCTACTGACCGATGGATTATTGACGGGTTTGGTTGCCTGGAAACCGTCTGGCTTCGACTCAATGAGGCGGATAGTCTGGTTTTTATCGATTTACCACTATACGTGCATTTTTGGTGGGTGACTAAACGGCTGATTACAGGTAAGTTTATAGCGCCAGAAGGCTGGCCCCAAAAGAGTCCTATCTTGCAATACTCCGGACAGTTTTTAAAGAGGGATGCGATCGCTTTTGCAGCAGAAAAGTGAAAACAGTGAGTGCAATCTGAACCAAAAATAAACAGAAAAAAAGGCACTATTTTCGGTTAAGCTATAAAAACACACAAGCTCAACAGATTGCCTTATGAATATTATGGAATCCATCTTACAACAAATGCCAGGAATTAGTCAACCCCAAAAGAAGTTTTTAATCACTTTATTCTCAACTATTTTGCTAGCCTATGGCAAAATCAAATTCACCAATCTCAGTCGTTATAGTTATTTGAGCGAAAAAACCTACCGTCGTCACTTTCTCAAAAGCTTTAACTTTCCACAATTTAATCAATATTTTCTCGCGTGTTGCCTTAAATCCTGAACACACAATCATTGCTGTTATTGATTGTTCTTTTGTCAGGAAAAGTGGCAAGAAAACTGACGGTAAAGCTTATTTTTATAATGGTGTAGCTGGTAAATCGGAACAGGGGTTGGAAATTTCTGTGATTTCTATTGTCGAAATTGAGACTCGTTTATCTTATAGCTTAAGCGTACAACAAACTCCGTCACGTCCTCAAATAAAGTCGGTGAAAAAAATGCCACCAAATCCCAAGAATTGCTGGTCTAAGAAATCTCGCAAAAAACCTGAGCCTCAAAGCTCAACGCCTGACATCACAAGAGTTGATGACTATGCACAACATCTAAAGAATACTCGTTATTTCTTCCCCACTTCTGTACGTTATTTGGTGGCTGATGGCTATTACTACCGCTCTAAATTCTGGGATGCTGTGCGGGAGTTAAATTTAGACTTTATTGGCAAGTTACGAGTTGATGCTAACCTACGCTATCTTTATACAGGTGAACAAAAAAAACTGGGAGCACCTCGCAAATATGATGGCAAGGTTGACTGCCATGATTTGAGTCGTCTTAATTTTGTTAAAGACCTAAAACCTGGAGTTTCCTTATATACATTGGTTGTGTGGAGTTGTTGTTTAAATTGCCAATTTTTTTTTGCTTGTATCTCTGAGGTTCAAGCCAACGGGACAATCAAAAATGCTTTATTATTTAGCACTGATATTCATTTACCACCTGAGCAAATTGTTGAATATTATCAGGCTCGCTTCCAGATTGAATTTATTTTTCGTGATGCCAAGCAATTTACGGGATTGTCTGATTGTCAAGCTCGTCATTTACCACGGCTGGATTTTCATTTTAATGCCAGTCTTATTGCCTTAAATTTAGCCAAACATCAACTCTCTAGTTGTCATTCATCTGCCAAGTCTTTTGTGTTTTCAATGGCCTCTTATAAACGGCTGGAATAAAATCGCGCATCTAGTTTGTACCTTTATTGATAAGTTAGATTTAGACCGGGATTTGATTTTAAATCACCCTAACCTTCCTTCAGTCTTGTCTTATGGTACTTTGGCTGCTTAAAAACTGTCCGGAGTATTGATCTTGAAGAGTTCAATTAATAGTTACCGCGTTCTTTGGTTGTGTCACAAGTATTTGACTCCCAGATATCGCGAGTATGTCGATCGTGTTCAAAATACCAAAAGTGTTTATCACATCAGATCCACTGAAGAGATTTCACAATTTTTTGAATCGATAGTGCAAATGACAGTTGATAGTTGACTGCTGTTATTTGTTATTGATTATTGGTTAGCTGCTACCAATAACCAATAATATTATGTCCGATCGAGTGAGCGCGAATACCTTCCTCGGGGCGGGTTTACCGCATCTCTCATTGTCAATATAGATGGTTCGTTAATCTGCCCCTACAGCAATTATGGGCGAAGCGAAGCGGAGGGAATTGACCGGACACGATCTAACTAATAATCAATAACTAATCGCCAATAACTAATGACTACTGACTACTGACTAATTGATGCCACAGCCGATCGCAAATTCCCTTGAAACTCGCCCAAAATTCGATCGCACTCTTCCTTCTCCAAATTAGTCCAGTGCATCATCAAAGCTAATTTTACAGACTTGCCGCTTTTTTCGAGCAAAAAACCCGCCTCCTCCCGGCTTAAATCAGTCAAATCCTGCAACATCCGCACAGCCCGATCGCGCAATTTCTTATTAGTCACCGCCACATCAACCATCCGATTGCCGTAAACCTTCCCCAGCTTCACCATTACCCCAGTCGAAATGATATTTAAAGCCATTTTTGTTACTGTACCCGCTTTCAAGCGCGTCGAACCCGCCACTACCTCCGGGCCCACCAACAACCGAATATCAACATCAGCCTCAAAATTCACTTGTTCGACGGGAACGCAGGCCATAAACACAGTCTTCGCCCCCCGCTGGCGTGCCGCCTGCAAAGCGCCCGCGACAAACGGCGTCGTACCTCCAGCCGTAATCCCGACAACCACATCTAAGTTGGTAATGTGACGGTGGGCGATCGCCTCGGCCCCATCCTCAGCCCGATCCTCCAAATCCTCCGAACTCCGCACCAAAGCCCCCGCACCCCCGGCAATTATGCCCTGTACGAGTTCTGGCGGCGTGCAGAAGGTGGGGGGACACTCGGCGGCATCCAGCACCCCCAAACGCCCGGAAGTACCCGCACCGACGTAAAACAGTCGGCCTCCTTGACGCAGAGACTCGGCTGCAATGTCGATCGCTTCGGCTAACTGTTCGCGGGCACGGGCGATCGCGCTTAAGGTTTGGGCGTCTTCCCGGTTGAACAAGTCCACTAATTCGATCGAACTGAGTTGGTCTAAATTCTCGCTGTTGGTATTCACCTGTTCAGTCAGCAGATGGCCCCGTTCTTCCAAATTCTTCATTTTTTCTCAGTTGTTAATTGTCAGTTGTCGGCCTTCAAGCGAAGTCAGGAGACATACAAAGTCCCAGGTTCAGCCTGCAAGCCTGTATCTACAAATGAAGCCCTTGATTGAGTACGCTGGAAGAGATTAAATTTATCCTTCTTCCCTCTTCCTTCTTCACATCGAGCCTCGAATCTCAATATCCACCCGTTACATCCGCTACAGAATCCGTTGCCGAACCTTCCTTTTACAAAAGTCCTTCGAGTCGGCGGCGAATAGAATCCAGTTCGTTTTGGGAAACCTCAGAATCCAGAGCGAGATCCGGCTCGGGCTCCGGCTGCCACTGAGTCTGTGTTACATTGTTTTCTGGCGGAATCTCCAACGCCCCCGCCGGTATGAGTTCCCAATCATAATCAACACTGTTGCAGAAATCCTTAATTTCCTCCTCGTCGATCGCCTCGACAGTGGGTTCGGGGAAATCCTGAGCTTCCAACATCACGCCAAAGCGGGTGGCGTCGTCTTCTGACTCAAACATCAGAACTTTATTGCGATCGCCGAGTTGAATGGTATGAATTCCCTCATTCTCGGTGCGGGCATTGAAGAGTAAGACGAACACTCGCATAAGTTTTAAAGACCTTCTTAACCACCATTTTTTTATCTTAGAAGCGATCGGGCAACCGATTTTAAATTTTATATTTTAGATTTTAGATTGACCAGCGATCCTGCACTGGCGGGCTCGAAAGGAATTGGGGCATTTGGACGACTTGGTTTGATATTTGAGATTTTAGATTGACCGCCGATCCTGCACAGCGGGGGAAACCTAGAGGATTTGGGGGAGTTGGAGGACTTGGTTTTAGGCGATGTTGCGTGTTTTGATTAAGTTCGGTAAAGGTTTCTGGAGTCTACCCTGGAGTGGGGGCGTGCCTTCGACCTTCGCTGCGCCCGATCGGCACTTCCGACCTCACTTCTGAGTCTACCAAAGGCAGAAGCCACGCTGGCGAATCACAGAAATTATACCTGTCTAAAATTGGCTGATTCCCTTAATTCCTGAATTCTCTGATTTCTGAGAAACACCCATGACTAACTCCGACGATAACAAAAATCAACTCGCACCCCATCCCCACCGCCGCTGGTGGCGTCTGCTGCTGCTTAGCGGTACGGGATTGGGCATTATCGCCTTGGTTGGGGCGGCGGTAGGATACCAGTGGGTGCGGGAAAAGTTAGCTCCTTTGGTGGAAACTGAAGTCAGTCAGTTGCTGAAGCGGCCCGTGCAACTCGGACGTTTGGAGGGATTTTCTCTGACAAGTTTGCAGTTTGGCCGATCGACTTTACCTGCAACTCCTACCGATCCGGATTACGCTTCTACAGAAGCAGTTAAAGTAAAGTTTTCGGTTTTGCAACTGCTGTTCACCCGCAATCTCAAATTAGATATTACCTTAGTTAAAGCCAGCGCTTATATCGAACAGGATGCTAAAGGCCGCTGGGTTAATATTCCAACTGCGGAGCAGAAATCTCCGGGTTTATTTAAAACTGAAGTTGAAGCATTTCGAGCTGAAAATTCCGTCGCAGTTTTGGTGCCGCGTCCCCCAGTCGGACAGACAACTTCGGCTCCGATTTCTGTAAATTTGAAAAATGGCAGTGCTCTATTTCGCGACCAAAACCAGCGCGTTCTCTACGAAGTAAACGGTCAGTTTACTAATAGCGATAATTTTATACTTAAAGCTGATTCTATGTTACCTGCAGCTCAAACTAACCTGCAGTTGCAAGGTCAAAATTTGCCTTTACCCGACCTCGCTCGCTTGCTAAGACTTTCCGGCATTTCTTTACAAAAAGGTCTGGCTAATGGCAATTTGACCGTGCAAGTGCGAGAGAATAAAGTATCGGGAATTACTGGGACGGCTAGTTTTGGAGGAGTGCAAGCGAGTATTGCTCCCTTGAAACAAATTATACAAAATAGCAGCGGTCAGTTGCGGTTTCAGGGAACTAATGTGATTGTCGATAGTCTGGCGGCTAATTACGGTCTAATTCCGCTTAGAATAGCCGGAACAGTCGCAACTGGAACTAATTTTAATTTGGAGAACGCTAGCTTCAATCTGGCAACTAGCGTGCAACCAGTGGCTTTTGCAAGTGTTGTCACTGCGGTGGAGACAGAGTTAGGACAGAAAGTAGTATTGTCGGTTGCTGTTGCGGGGGAGGTGAAGGCCGATGTCAAGCTAACTGGAACCGTCAATCAACCGGTGGTGACAGGTGCGATCGCCTCGACAAAACCCGCTACGGTCGATCGACTGCAATTAAATAATATTAGCACTAATTTCAAATTGGAACGCGGGAGAATAGCTAAAACCCCAACTCCCAATTCTAAATCTTCTATTCCCCCGTTTTCCTCTTTAGCTTTGACTTTGAGCGATATTTTGGTAGTGCCTGCGGCGGGGGGTAAAATTGGCGGCAAAGGTGAAGTTGATATTGCTTTAAAAAGTAAGAATTATCCATCTGGTTTGGTGTTTGACTTGCAAGCTGAAAACTTGCCTGCAGATAATCTCGCCCAAATTTACGCTCTCCCAATTCCTGCTACTGTTACAATTGGCAGTGTCTCCGCAAAAGCTCAAATTTTTGGCCCGTTAGACAACATTCAAGCGAGAGTTCAATGGCAAGCACCGCAAGGAACTTTCCCCGCAGCGGGCTCCATTCGAGCCGCAAGGAATTCGGCAGATTTGCAAAATACAGTTGTGAAAATTGGCGACGCTTCTGTTAACGTGGATGCTGCGCTAAAAGACCGTCAGTGGCAAGCTATCATTGAGGGCAATGGCGTGGATCTCAACAGTTTGCGGCAAGTCCTGCCAGACCTTAATTTGCCTCCTGAAGTAGCGGGTTTGGTCAGCGGAACCGCCGAAGCTGCGGGAACTCTGGACAATTTGAGTTTAAATGCGATCGCTGCGACGGGCAAAGGAACGCTGAATATTGCTGACAGTATTGTTGATGTTAATGGCGAACTAGAATCGGGTAACTGGCAAGTTTTTGGCAACACTGAAAAAGTTGCTCTCAATCAATTGATTGATATTGGCTTGCCGTTTATAGCACGGGAAACGCCAGCCAATCGGGAGAATCTAGAAGCTAAAATCCAAAATCTTAAAACGTTAAACGGACAGCTAGCAGGTAAATTTCAAGCGGCGGGAAATGTTGACGATTTGACTGCTGGCGGAATAAATTTTAGTAGCAACGGTAGGCTCTACTTTGCCGAC
>NZ_JAUBUG010000038.1:0-40470 GCF_036705345.1 Microcoleus sp. B3-D2 | reverse complement strand
AGCAATGTCAATTTACAAGGAGAATTGGTAGCGGGAAACTGGCAAGCAACAGCAGAAACAGATCGCACTTCCATCAGCCGCTTGGTAGATTTGACACTGCCGATTTTAGATGTGGCTTCAGCATTCAATCCCGAAAATCAGCAATCAGCCAATCTCAACAATCTCAAATCCAAAATCCAAAATCTCAAATCGATTGACGGACTGCTATCGAGTCAATTTACAGCATCGGGAAGTCTTGACAATTTGACTGCTAGCAGCATCAATGCCAGCGGCAACGGCAGACTCAATCTTGCCGACAGCAATGTCAATTTACAAGGAGAATTGGTAGCGGGAAACTGGCAAGCAACAGCAGAAACAGATCGCACTTCCATCAGGCGCTTAGGAGATTTAGGATTGCCCCTGTTAGATGTTGGCTTAGCTTTCGCTGCTGACAATCCCCAAACAGTCGCCAATATCAACAATCTAAAATCCAAAATCCAAAATCTCCAATCGCTTGACGGACTGCTATCGAGTCAATTTACAGCATCGGGAAGTCTTGACAATTTGACCGCTAGCAGCATCAATGCCAGCGGCAGCGGCAGACTCAATCTTGCTGGCAGCAGTGTTAATTTAAAAGGAGAATTGGTAGCGGGAAACTGGCAGGGAACGGCAGAAACAGATCGCACTTCCATCAGGCGCTTAGGAGATTTAGGATTGCCCCTGTTAGATGTTGGCTTAGCTTTCGCTGCTGACAATCCCCAAACAGTCGCCAATATCAACAATCTAAAATCCAAAATCCAAAATCTCCAATCGCTTGACGGACAAATATCCAATCAAATTCAAGCCAGCGGCAGTCTTGATAATTCAACCGCCCCCGACATAGGCGTCAGCAGCAGCGGCAATCTCAATATAGGGGACGGTACTCTTGCTTTTAGAAGTAAATTAGAAGGCAGACGCTGGCAAGCTTTCGCCGATGCCGATCAAGTTATTCTCAGTCGCTTAGAACAAACAATCCGCAATACCCAACTCTTTACCCTAGCGGCGACTTTGCCTAAAGGATTTGACGGCAGAGTTAACGGCGAATTCCAAGCAGCGGGCAGTTTGGATAACTTGACAGCGAAGGGAATTAATGGTAGCGGAGAAGGAGTGATTGTGGTCGATCGACTCGGGGCGATCGATACTACGGCCAAATTAGAAAACGGCAACTTGCAAGCATTGCTGGAAACGAACGGAATTGCCGTCAGTAATTTAGAACAAACCCTCAAACAAACAGGTTTGCTGACAGCGGATTTACCGTCAGAAATCGACGGAACCCTCGACGGCCAAGTCCGCATTTTGGGAACAGTAGACAATCTAACCGCCAACGGCATCACCGCCAACGGCGACGGACAAATTCGACTCGCCAACGGCGGAGGAATTGTCAATGCTAAAGGCCGCGCCGAATCGGGGAATTGGCGGGCGTCAATCGAGGGCGAGCAAATTGCTCTAAGTCGCTTCCAGCAAGCCTTTGACTCGCAGCGACAAAGCTTGCAAGCCCAAGGTGTAGTATCTGGTGCCCAAAATCTCCCCCAGCTTGGAGGACTGTTTAACGGCAATATCAATTTATCCGGCCCGATTGTGGCGGGCACGGGGGCACCACCCCTACAAAATGTTCGCGCCGGCGGCAGTTTCCGCATCTCGGAATTGCCGTTTTTGAACCAACCTTTTGAGGCAGTATTTAATTGGGACGGCAAACGGGTGGAAATTGAGAACGCCACAACTCCCGGTTTGACAGCAAACGGCTTTGTTAACGTCGAACTCGAAGGTAAAGGAGGGCCCTCAATTTCCAACTTAGATTTGGATGTCAAACTCGCCAACTTTAACCTGGAAGCCTTACCAGCAGCAGAAAAGTTAGGATTTTTGTCTGCAATTGCGGACAAAAATTCCTCACAGCAAAACCCACCCCTGCGCGGCAATGTAGATTTTACCGGCAGCCTCACCGGAACCCTCGCCGAACTCAGCTTAGTTGGCGACGTGGAAGTGCGGGATTTAGCAGTAAATCAAATCGCTTTTGACCCGGTACTGGCGGGGAGTGTGAATGCGGATGCTGGGAAAAGTGTAGATTTGCGTTTGGCCGGCCGCCAAGACAAAATCCAAGTAGCTTTAAATCCATCTTTTCTGCCGACATCTTTCTTAGTTCAACGCGGGGAATCTGTGGCTAGCGGCCAAACTGAGGGAGAAACTTTGCGAGTTAATTTAAGCGATTTTCCCCTCGCTGCTTTGAATCTATCACCCGGTAAAGAGGCTGGTTTGGGGCCGATAACTGGTACGGTTTCGGGACAAGTAAATGTGCCGGGTTGGAAGATGCCGTTAAATCCGGCGACTTTGCAAGCAAGCGGACAAATTGCGATCGCCCAACCGGCGATCGGCTACATTAAAGGTGACAGTTTCCAAGCCGAATTTAGCTACGCTAACGGCAGCGCCACTCTCACAAATGGCATATTCCGCCAAGGCAGCGGTCAATACTTAATTTCCGGCAATGTTCAAACAGGCGCCAACCCGCAATTTGCCGGGAAAGTTAACGTCCAGCAAGGCAATTTGCAGCAGGTTTTAGCCGCTTTGCAATATTTCAATTTAGGCGACTTGGCTAGAGGCTTAAAACCTCCGGTTTACGCTAGCGCCGCCGACGTGCAAACTGTAGCAGTAGGAGAACCAGAAGCCCCGCTAATTGAACAGTTGCGCCGCTTGGCAGAAATTGAAACAATTTTGCAACAGCAGCAGCAGGCCGTGGAATCATCAGAAAAATTGCCTCCCTTATCCCAATTGCAAGGCACTTTTGGCGCGGAAATTGCTGTCGCCGGTTCTTTGCAAACAGGTGTGCAAGCTCAATTTAACCTCAAAGGCGATAACTGGCAGTGGGGAGAATATGTCGCTGAAAAGTTCAGCATTGAAGGCAGTTTTCAGGACGGGATTTTAACTGTTTTGCCTTTGGAAATTCGATCGGGAAAAAGTGCGATCGCCTTTTCGGGACAACTCGGGCAAAAAGCTCAATCCGGGCAGTTGCGCGTAGAAAATGTGCCAGTGGAAGAGTTAGCAAAAGTGGTGGAATTGCCTTTTGTGGATGTCACAGGAAATTTGAATTTGCGGGCGAATTTGGCCGGCAGTTTGGAAAACCCGCAAGCCACCGGGGAATTGAGTTTGGTTGAGGGCACGCTAAACGGAGAACCGATTAAACAAGCCGACGGCAGTTTCAGTTACAGCAACGCCCGCCTGAATTTTGGCGGCAGCGCTTTGGTAACTCAAACTGAACCGATTGAGGTGCAGGGAAGTTTGCCTTTTGAGTTGCCATTTGCAGCGGTGAAGGCCGACAGCGATCAAATCGATTTGAGGGCAAATTTGCAAAATGAAGGTTTGGCAATTATTAATGTATTGACTCCGCAAGTTGCGTGGGTCAGCGGCCAGGGACAGGTGCAAATTCGCGTGGGAGGAACGCTGCAAGATCCTGTAGCGCAAGGAATTGCGAATTTTGAAAATGCAACCGTCCGTGCGAACGCCTTCCCAGAACCGCTGACAGGGCTGACTGGGACGGTGCGCTTTGAGGGCGATCGTATTCGGGTAGAGGGAATTCGGGGACAGTTGAGTCAGGGAGAAGTTGTCGCCGCTGGCGTGATTCCGCTGTCTGTGCCTTTTGCTGAGGGCGATGTCGATGCGGCTAATCCTTTGGCTGTGAATCTCGACAAGTTAGCACTAAACCTCAGAGGATTGTACCGCGGCGGCGTAGTCGGTCAAGTGCTGGCAAGAGGCACGGCTAGGCGCCCGCAGTTGAGCGGTAATATTGAACTGTACAACGGCGAAGTATTTCTCCGGAGTCCCGGCGGCGGCACAACTGAGTTAGCTTCTTCCTCTTCTGCTTCTGATTCTCCTTCGACATCTTCCCCTTCCCCTGCGACTGAGGTTTCTGCTTCCCCGACGACTGAGGTTTCTCCTTCTCGTGCGACTCCGACTTCCCCTCCCTTTGAAGTTGGACTGAACGATTTGCGGCTGAATTTGGGCCGGGGAATTCGGGTAACGAGTGCGCCGATATTGAGTTTTCAGGCCACTGGGGGCTTGACGGTGAATGGAACTTTAGATGACCTTCGCCCTGTGGGTACGATTCGGTTGACTTCCGGATCGGTGAATTTGTTTACGACAGAGTTTAGACTCGATCGAGGATACGCGCAGACTGCTACCTTTGTACCAGGACAAGGACTCGATCCGACGCTGGATGTGAGATTAGCAACTTCGGTGCAGGAAGTAACGCGGTTCCGCACTCCGGGCACATCTGTAGCCTCTGAAATCGCAGACGAACCGACAAGTTTCGGCAATGTGCGAAGTGTCCGAATTCAAGCGTTAGTGCAGGGAAGGGCTTCTCAGTTGGCGGAAAGTCTGGAGTTGAGGAGCTCTCCGAGTCGATCGGAAACAGAGATTGTAGCGCTGTTGGGCGGCAGTTTCGTGCAGACTTTGGGACAGGGAGACAGTACGCTGGCGATCGCAAATTTAGCTGGTGCGGGTTTATTGAACAACCTTCAATCTGCGATTACTAACGCCACAGGATTGAGCGAATTTCGCTTATTTCCCACTCGGATTAGAGGCAACGAAGTACAAACAGCTAGTTCCAGTTCTGGTGCGGGTTCTCTCGGTTTAGGTTTAGAAGTTGGGTTTGACATCACGCGCAATATTTCAGCATCAATTATTCGAGTTTTGTCAGCCAATCAACCGACAGAATTTACTGTGCGCTATCGATTGAGCGATAAAATCTTACTCAGAAGTTCCAGTAATTTTCAAGGAGACAATCGCGTCACTGCTGAATATGAATTGAGGTTTTAGGCATCAGCCAACAGCCAACTGTCAGCAGTCAGCAGTCATTAATTACCGCGAAGGCAGCGACAGCGGAGTGAACCAATAGCATATTCTGCCATGCCACCGTATATAGCGATCGATATAATACCAATTATGTAGGGAAACGGCATTTTCGTGTCCGGCACTAGGCGCGGCGACTTTTAAAAATTGGCATAAAATTAAGGACTGTAGCAAGACTTTTTTAAATGGGTATAACCGAACATCATAATCGCAATTCCCATTCCCCTTTACCAATTAATTTGCTATAATAATAACAGCAGCAAATTGGTGCTGCCAACCCCGCACACAAGGTTATAGGAGTTAAGTCAGATGGCAAACAAACTCCAAGTTAATACACAGTCGCTCGGCTACGGCGACTTGTACTGGAACCGCTTTAGTCCGAGAGTTGCGACTATCAGCAGTGTCCGCAACGCCAATCATTGGGACGGCGGATTTATCACCTATATTGCATTTCCCACAAAAGTAGAAGCTACAGCAGCAATGAAATATTTGCTCTTGCATCAAAAAGCTGCTGATGTCGATATGCGGAAAGCCAAGCGACTGAAAGCAAAAGGCATTCGGTGGGAACTCAAAATTCGGGGTTTAGCTTTTAATGAAGTGCTGAAGCTTGCGACGATGGACATAGCTGGAAAGCTAGTTATGTCACCTGCAACTACTACTGAAGCCACAGGCTGATAAAAGCATTCAGATAATAGGTTGGGTGGAGACAACAAAACCCAACCCTGCCCATATTTGTCAATATCCATCTTCCTCTCTTTTCTCCTCCTCTGTGTCCTCAGCGCCCTCTGCGGTTCATAAAAAAAATCCTATAAAATATATGCGCTTCATCAGTCCCAAAACAGATTTTGCATTCAAAAAAATATTCGCTTCTTCCGAACATCCAGAAATTCTCATCAGCTTCCTAAATGCAATGCTGTATAACGGAGAACCAACCATCCAAGAATTAGAAATAATTGACCCTTATTCAGCAGGAAGCGTTACAGGATTGAAAGACACTTACCTGGATGTCAAAGCCAAGATTACCGGTAACAAAACCGTGATTGTGGAAATGCAGGTACTCAACGTCGCCGCCTTTGAAAAACGGGTAGTGTACAATGCAGCCAAAACCTATTCTACTCAACTCAAAGCCGGAGAAGGTTATTTAAAGTTAAATCCAGTCATTGCTTTAACCATCACCGACTTTATCTTATTTGAAAACACCGAAAAACTAATCTCTAACTTTGAATTCACAGAAACAGAAGAGAAATTCGTCTATCCCAACTGCGAGTTAAAATTAGTGTTTGTCGAGTTACCGAAATTTAAAAAAGAATTGAATGAACTCGAAAATCTGCCGGAAAAATGGATCTACTTTATGAAAAACGCGCCCTCTTTGGAAGCAGTACCAGATACATTGGGGTCTGTTGAAGAGATTAATACCGCGCTGGAAATTGCCAACAGAGCAAATTTGACGCTAGACGAATTGAATGATGTAGACAAACGAGAAATGTTTATTCAAGACCAAATTGGGTCTGTGATGAAAGGGATAGAAATTGGTCTACAACAGGGAATCGAAAGGGGTAAAATTGAGGGGGAAATAGGATTAATTATGCGTCAGATAGTGCGGCGGGTGGGTGAGGTTACACAGGAAGTTCAAACTCGCATCCAGGGGTTATCTGCGGAACAGTTAGATGATTTGGGAGAAGCTTTGTTGGATTTTAGGAGTAAAGAGGATTTGATCGCGTGGTTGGAGTCGGCGGGATGAACTGATGAGTTAAAAAGAGAGTCGGGGATTTTTAACGCGGATTTAGTAAAATTCCCAATCTCTGCATTCATTTAAACTTTAGTATCTGCGGGAACTTCCCTCTGTACCAGCATCCAACCTAACAGCGCTAAACTAACTCCAAGAGCGAGAAATCCTAAATCCCAAGCTAACTCGTTGATACCGGGTTTGACGTGGTGGATTCCCAAAATTTGATGGTCAACAATGCCTTCAACAAAGTCAAACAATCCAGCACCAATTAATATGGAACCGAAAAAAGTGGGAGTTGACAAAGGAACATCTTTGCGCTTCACAGCACCCCACAAACAGAAGATTCCCGCCATTGTTACCAACCAATCCGCAGCGTGAAACAATCCATCTCCGAGGGTATTTAATTCTAAACCGGCAACAGTAGCATCGGTTTTAACGCTGCTAAACATATGGTGCCACTGGAGGAGTTGGTGCAGCACAATGCCGTCAAAAAAGCCGGATTGACCGATACCGAGGAGAATTCCTGCGATAATTAGAGGTCGGCGGTTGTTAACAGCGGTGGCGGGTGAGTGTGTACGATCGTTCAATAGAAAACCTCAGATACTTTAACTGCTGAGCCTAAGCCTGTGAAGAGATTTCTAAGTAGATTTTTTAATTTTGCTGGCGAGGGCGGGGCATCGCATCATCCGCGAGATAGATTTCTGGAGTGAAGTGCGATCGCGCCTTGATTTTTGATGGATGATTGGGAAAGTGCGATCGCCCTTTTTAAACAAATTATCCGCCTCTAACTTATCCAACGCGAAAAGATTGCCCCATCGCTTGAAATTCTTGAGTCTCTTCCCGCTGTAGCTGCTGTCTAATTTTGGCAAATTTCCTAACTGTTTCCACAGAATACAACCGTTTTCCACAGCTTAGGCAAACTTCAGTGGATACTTTTAAGATAGCAGTATGCTTGCCGCCCCGTAAAAGTTTATCGACTTCTTTGATAACTATTTCACCGCCGCAATAAGGGCATTTTTCTACAGAGTTCATTCGGAATTTATCCTATGCAAATACTGCTTCTACGGCTTTCGGCAATGCGATGGGTACGAAATATGCGACTGGATACAAATAATCTTCACCTGATTCATCAATAACTCGCATAAATTGATGTTCCGCAGCGCGACTATCCGGTATTATTCGATAAATTTTTCGCACTTCCAAGGATGCTTGATAATCTTGATTGTTAATGCAAACTACAAATTGTGTTTCTAAGTTATGGGGATTCATGACTCCTCCTATAAAATATATTTGATTTTGATTTCTTTTTTCCCAAGGCCGTGTGCTTCGTACCAATGTAGTTCAGCTTCGCAGGCTGTACCATCAGTAAGGATAATTGTTGCAATTCCTTTGAGTTTTCTCCAACGTCCATTACCATAATTTTTCTGCAAACGTTCCACTTCCCGAATAGATTTACCTACTGCTATTGTTTCAATATTAGTAATGTTTCCGATAATTTGAAAGTTCATTCGACATTAAACATTATGTTAAAAATTAGTATCACTGGTAGCCTTTTAGCCCAGTCCGGTGAGTGGCAGGTATCGGAAACGTATAACAGGCGCGGTTTCGTGGTTCAAGCTTTGGTTATTATAATCTTCACGAAACTCTGTAACCCTTAGATGTTACACTCTACAAGTCTCGACGCGAGAGAACGACGACTACCCCACAACACCATATAGTCCCCAAACCCCAAAACCCCTGGCAGGTAACCCTCTGGTGCTTGGGTGGGAAATTTTAGATGCTGGTAGTACAACCATGTGTTATTCACGCGCCAACCTACCCGATCGCCAAAAGCTTCCCAAATTTTCTGATCGTATTCTCCGCTTCCTTCCAGACTTTCATAGATGCGTTTCTGCACCGAAAAGCCGAAAAGTCCGTTACTGTATTTTACCCAAAGTTGGTCAATAATTCGTAAGTCTTCACAGGGGAATCGATAGATATCTTCAATTCTGAACCACCTCTCCGATTCTGTTCTGCCTGCTGCTTCCAGCATCTTATTCTTCGTTTCGTGATCCGCCTCTTGCCATTGTTCGCTAGCCAACAGCCGATCGAGTTTACCATAATCGACTCCTTTTGCGGAAATCAAATTAATAGGTTGGGGAAGCATATCCAACCATTTTTGCACTGACTGAGGCCGCTTTGTCTCATCCATTTCCATCCCTTTCATAATTGCCCGATGCACCGCATCGCTAATATTAGGATTAATCTGAAACGGCGGCTTTAAAGGATGATTTAAAGCCCTCAAAAATGCAGCAGTTGGTGGTGTTATCGTTAGCAGATAGTATAGCGTTGCCGCCAGAGCATAAACATCTGTGTACTCAGCAAATCTGCCCATTTCCCCGTACTGTTCGGGAGGCGCAAAACCATGTGTTAATCCCACAGTCATTTGTTGAGTGCGATCTGGAATAAAACCCCGCGCCAAACCAAAATCAATCAAAACTGCATCTTGATTGTCACGCACCATAATATTTTGTGGCTTGATATCCCGATGGAGCAAACCTTTTTCGTGAACAACTATTACGGCTTCTGCCACTTGGCGGATGTAGTTTAAAGCTTCAGTTTCCGACAGAAGACCGCGCCTTTCCACCCATTTCCACAAATCTTCTCCTGCCACATATTCCATCGCAATGCAAGGCAAATTACCGTGAGTGAAGTAGTTGTCTATTTGCACAATATTGGGATGCCTGCACAAAGATAGCAGTAGCGCCTCATCGCGAAATTTGTCCCGATACCGGGCAAAATTTAGATCGCTCAATAATTCATCTTTCAGCGTTTTGATGACAACCCGCTGCCTGTTTTGCGCCTTCTGCGCTAGGTACGTGACCCCAAAGCCGCCCTCACCTAACTTGCCTTCAATGATATACCGATCGCCATTTAATCGCTGCCCCGGTGTCCAAACCATTCTCCTCACCGCCAACCAATATTAATTTTTATCTCGGCCTAGCCTGTATTTTAACTGTATTTTCTAAGTTCGGTTTAGTTCCACCAGCCCAACTTCAGTTCGCCTTCCCGGTGACGGTTGGCTTTTAGTTCGATCGCCCTTTTCCGACATAATTCGATCGACAAATTCGCAGCAATCTCATTAAGAATTCTAAATCCCAAAACCTCTTTGCCCAAACTGACCCTTTCTGTGCAAACCTAAAAAACAGCAGACACAATTTTATAAACTCTAATTACAGAACACTAGCAACCAGTTATGCAAACTCTGCCGAACCCCACTAAAACCCCCACCACCGAACCAACCTTCGACACCACCATCAAACGCCGCAAAACCCGGCCAGTCCAAGTCGGTAGCGTCACCATCGGCGGCGGCAACCCCGTCGTCGTACAGTCGATGATTAACGAAGACACCCTCGACATCGACGGTTCAGTCGCAGGAATTCGGCGCTTGCACGAGATAGGCTGCGAAATCGTCCGCGTCACCGTGCCCAGCATGGCCCACGCCAAAGCTTTAGCCGAAATCAAGCAAAAATTGCACGCCACCTACCAACCCGTGCCCCTCGTGGCCGATGTCCACCACAACGGTATGAAAATTGCCCTCGAAGTGGCCAAACACGTAGACAAAGTGAGAATCAATCCCGGACTTTACGTGTTCGAGAAGCCGAAAGCCGACAGAAGCGAATACACCGACAGCGAATTCGCCGAAATTGGCGAAAAAATCCGGGAAACTCTGGAACCTCTGGTGATTTCCCTGCGCGACCAAGGCAAAGCTTTGCGAATCGGCGTCAATCACGGTTCCCTCGCCGAACGGATGCTGTTTACCTACGGCGACACCCCCGAAGGCATGGTAGAATCCGCCCTGGAATTCATCAAAATTTGCGAATCCCTCGACTTCCGAAATATCGTAATTTCCCTGAAAGCCTCCCGCGCGCCGGTGATGGTTGCTGCTTACCGCTTGATGGTGCACCGGATGGACGAACTCGGCATGGATTACCCGCTGCATTTGGGCGTCACGGAAGCAGGAGACGGCGAATACGGCCGCATCAAATCCACCGCAGGCCTCGCACCGCTGCTGACTGACGGTATCGGTGACACCATCCGCGTCTCGCTGACAGAGGCCCCAGAAAAGGAGATTCCCGTCTGCTACAGCATTCTGCAAGCCTTGGGACTGCGGAAAACGATGGTTGAGTATGTCGCTTGTCCTTCCTGCGGTCGCACTTTGTTTAATTTAGAGGAAGTATTACATCAAGTGAGAGAGGCGACAAAGCATCTCACGGGTTTGGATATAGCAGTAATGGGCTGTATTGTCAATGGCCCGGGAGAAATGGCTGATGCTGATTACGGCTACGTCGGGAAGCAACCGGGTTATATTTCGCTGTACCGGGGCCGGGAAGAAATTAAGAAAGTGCCCGAAGACCGAGGCGTGGCAGAATTGATTGACTTGATTAAATCGGACGATCGCTGGGTTGATCCTTAGCCCCCGAAGAACAGGCAAGATGCCTGTTCCACAAAACATCAAGTTTCTTGTGGGCCGTTGCTCCTAGCCCGTCAGGAACAGGCAAGATGCCTGTTCCACAAAACATCAAGTTTCTTGTGGGCCGTTGCTCCTAGCCCGCCCTGAATAGAAGTCGGCAAAGTGGAATAATATATGTACGCCAAACGCGAGCCGGCCTTGCCTGTGTTAGATTGAGCGTAATTATTCTGAACTCTTTTCCTCCCGCGCGTCAGACAAATGGTTATAACAAAACGAGGGCTTGTTCTAAGCGCAGCAGCGGTGGTACTCACTGCTGTAACTCTTGCGAACACTGGTTGCAGTTCTAAATCTCTGGCTTCTTTTCGGGGAAGCCCTAAAGAGTTGGTTGATGAAGTTTGGCAAATTATTGACAAAAGTTATGTGGATGGCACTTTTAACCAGGTTGACTGGAAAGCGGTGCGGAATGAATATTTGAACCGGACTTATACCAGCGACGAGGAAGCTTACAAAGCAATTCGGGAAATGCTGAAGAAGCTGGACGATCCTTATACGCGGTTTATGGATCCTCAAGAGTTCAGAAATATGCAGGTTGACACTTCTGGGGAACTGACAGGAGTTGGGATTCAGTTGACTCAAGATGAGGAAACCAAAAAGTTGGTGGTGATTTCGCCGATCGAAGATACCCCGGCTTTTACTGCTGGTATTCTGGCAAAAGATATCATTACTAAGATTGACGGCAAGAGCACAGAAGGCATGGATACGAATCAAGCGGTAAGTTTGATTCGCGGCCAGGTGGATACTGAGGTGACGCTGACTATTTTGCGGGGAAGCAAGGAATTAGAATTTAAGCTGAAACGCGCTAAAATAGAAATTCATCCCGTGCGGAAGTCGGTGCAGAAAGCTCCGATCGGAGAAGTCGGCTATATTCGCTTAAATCAGTTCAGTGCGAATGCTGCATCGGAAATGCGATCGGCAATTAAGGATTTGGAACAGAAAAAGGTAACGGGCTATATTTTAGACTTGCGTTCCAATCCCGGCGGGTTGCTGTACGGAAGTATTGAAATTGCTCGGATGTGGCTCAAAGAAGGTACGATCGTCTCGACGGTCGATCGAGTCGGTGAGGCCGATAAACAAACTGCAAATAAGGCAGAGCTCACAGACAAACCGTTAGTTGTACTGGTAGACGGCGGTTCAGCAAGTGCTAGCGAGATTCTATCCGGTGCTTTGCAAGACAACAAGCGCGCGGTTTTGGTGGGAACAAAGACGTTTGGTAAAGGTTTAGTTCAGTCAGTACGCGGCGTGGGAAATGGTGCCGGTTTGGCGGTGACAATTGCCAAGTATTTTACTCCCAAGGGCACTGATATCAACAAGGCCGGGATTGAACCGGATTTTAAGGTAGAACTCACCGAGGCTCAAAAACAGGAATTGAGGCGCGATCGCGATAAAATCGCTACAACGGCAGATCCGCAGTACGCGAAAGCTATGGAAGTTTTGACACAGCAAGTTACTGGTAAAACAGGGAACAATAAGGCGGAGTCGAAACCGAATGCAGCGCCACCTAAACCAAATGCAGCGCAAGCAAAACCGAGTGCAGCACCTTCTAAATCTAAATAGAAAACCTGTGTAAGGTTCCAGTTAAAAAAAAGCATTCGGGGGAAGATTTACGGCTAAAAGCCAAGATTTAAAACTCGAATGCTTCGCTATTTTTTGCAATGCGTCCCGTGCAACCGAAATTTATATAATTCATCGGCGTTAATCTGTGTTAATCTGCCCTCATCTGCGGTAAAAAAAAGAGAAGGTATTAACCGCAGATGACAATGGATTGACCCTGATTCACGCAGAGGTCGAGAAGAGAGATATGAATAATTCCGCTGCTAACAGATTTGATATCACGTTAGCTTTCGCGATGCGGAGGAAAGTAATAGTAATTCGTCATTGCGGCTGGCATTTGCCGGCGCGAATTAATCCGATGCGGCGGGCAATGGCATCTTCGGCAGAATCGTAAGGACCCCACTTTTCAATAATACTGGGGTTTTGTTCTTCAAGTTGCGCGATCCTCTGCGAGGGCTCCGCCAACGGCAAAATTTCGCAATTACCGACAGGACGTTTGACAATATAAAATTTTGGTGTTTCTGTCATAGCTAAATTCGTCACAAAAAAGCTGGATACTAACTAGGCAATTGGCTCATTATATCAAATAGGGAAACGGCAATGCCGTGTCTCAAGTGTGTCTTAGCATTAAAGTCGCAGTCCTACAGTAGTTCAAACCCCTCCCGGGCTGCGGATTTAACCGCCTGCAACTAATAAGAATTAAAAAAAACTAACACTTTTGGAAGATGCCACAATATTTATCTATGATCAAAATATAGACATTTGTCTAAACAGTGCATTCAACCATTTCAGAAGTGGCGAAATATTCTAATCAATACCAAAAAAAACCATGCAATTTCTACCCAAAACAATCCCCGAAATTCAACCAGAAATCATATCAGTTAAAGAATCACCGCCAGAACTTGTTACTTTCGATGTCGGCGGGATGAAATGTGCCGGCTGCGCGAAAGCTGTGGAACGCCAACTCATGCAATATTCAGGCGTAATTTCAGCTTGCGTTAACTTAGCCGTAGAAGTGGCGACGGTTGAGTGTCAACCGGGGACTGTCGATGCAGAGGCTTTAGCGAAAAAGTTGACTGATAATGGATTTCCCTCTCAGTCTCGTTTAGGTGAAAATCAGCGGGAAGCAGAAGCGGCAACAATTGAACGGCGACAGCAAGAAATTCGACAGCAAATCAAGCAATTGACGATCGCCCTGATCCTAATTATTTTATCCGGTTTAGGTCACGTACTCGGCACAAAAGCTCCAATTCTCAGCAATATTTGGTTTCACTGGGGACTCGCCACCCTAGCTTTGCTGCTACCGGGCCGCCCGATTATCGTTGACGGGTGCCGCAGTTTGTGGCGAAATGCACCCAACATGAATACTTTGGTAGCTTTAGGCGCTGTCACAGCTTACACGGCTAGCAACGCGGCGCTGCTGTTTCCACGGATGGGATGGGAGTGCTTTTTTGACGAACCGGTGATGCTGCTGGGTTTTATTTTGTTGGGCAAAACTCTCGAACAGCAAGCCAGACGGCGCGCTGCATCAGCTTTACAAGCTTTAATCGCATTGCAGCCGGCGAAAGCCCGCTTAGTTGATTTTAAACTCCCGAGTTTAGATTTGCGATCGCAAGAGTTGCCTTTAAATTCCACATCAGAGGTCTACGATCCACAATACATTGAAATTCCCGCCGATCGCGTCCGAGTCGGAGAATGGCTGCAAGTTTTGCCCGGGGAAAAAATACCGGTAGACGGCGAAATTTGCGAAGGCAAAACAACCATAGATGAGTCGATGCTAACTGGCGAATCAATGCCGGTTTTGAAGCAACCAGGAGATACAGTTGCGGCGGGAACTATCAATAAATCCGGGGCAGTTGTGATGCGGGCAACTCGCACGGGTAAGGAAACAACTGTAGCTCAAATGGTGGCATTGGTGCAGGCAGCCCAAACTCGCAAAGCGCCGATTCAAAATTTAGCTGATACTGTCGCCGGATATTTTGTGTATGGGGTAATGGGGATATCGGTTTTAACTTTCCTATTTTGGTATTTTGCCGGGACTCATATTTGGCCTTCTGTGCTTTTAGGACAAGGGGCAATGGATATGGGACACGGGGCAATGAATATGGGGCAATGGGCATCGGGCATCGGGCATCGGGCATCGGGCATGGTAAACCAATTACCAATTACCGATTACCCATTACCAATTACCCATTACCAATCTCCTTTATTATTAAGTTTGAAATTGGCGATCGCAGTTTTAGTTATTGCTTGTCCTTGCGCTTTGGGACTGGCTACCCCAACTGCAATTTTAGTCGGTTCTGGCATCGGGGCGGAGCGGGGACTTTTAATTCGCGGTGGTGATGTTTTAGAACGGGTGCATCAATTAGATACGGTGGTTTTTGACAAGACTGGCACTCTGACAACCGGAAATCTCACACTCACAGATTATTTGCCGGTTTTCCAGAATTCGGAGTGGGATTTGAATTCAGATATTAATGTTGGCAACAGGCAAGATGCCTGTTCCACAATTGATGGGGTTTCTGGCAACAAACAAGATGTTTGTTCCACAATTGATGGGGTTTCTGGCAACAAACAAGATGCCTGTTCCACAATTGATGGGGCTTCTGGCAACAGGCAAGATGCCTGTTCCACAATTGACTCAAAACTGCTGCAAATTGCGGCGGCGGTGGAAAGGGGCGCTTGTCATCCCATCGCCGCAGCGATTTTGCTGGAAGCTCAACAACAAGGTTTGCCGCTGCTAGCTGCTGAGGATTTCTGCACGGAACCGGGCTTCGGGGTTTCTGCTTTGGTGGAGGGCCGACGGGTGTTCGCGGGGAATGCTGAGTGGATGAAGAAGCAGGGGGTCGCTGTGGCGACGGAATTGTCGGGGTCTTTGCAAGGCAAAACGGCGGTTTACGTGGCTTCTGGGGGCGTTTTGCTGGGGGTAATCGGGCTAAAAGATACTCTGAGGCCGGATGCTAAGGCGACGGTGGAACGTTTGCGGGGCATGGGATTGCGGGTGATGATGCTAACGGGGGATACGGCGTCGGCGGCGGCGGTGACGGCGCAGCAGCTAGATTTGACGCCGGCTGATGTTTTGGCCGAAGTGCGGCCGGATGGGAAGGCTCGGGCGATCGCGACTTTGCAAGCCCAAGGCTGTAAAGTGGCTGTGGTGGGAGATGGCATCAATGACGCCCCGGCTTTGGCTCAAGCTGATGTCGGTATCGGTTTGCACTGCGGTACTGATGTCGCAGTTGAGACCGCTCAAATTGTGCTGATGCGAAATGCTTTGATGGATGTTGTTGAGTCGATCGAGCTGGGGCGCGCTACTTTCAACAAGATTCGCCAAAATTTATTTTGGGCTTTTGGTTACAATACTCTGGGAATTCCCGTGGCAGCGGGTATCTTGCTGCCTGCAACCGGAATTCTACTCAGTCCTGCGGCGGCCGGAGCATTTATGGCGTTTAGTTCTGTTAGCGTGGTTACAAATTCTTTGTTTTTGCGCCGGGGATTTCGAGCTTAAATTGAGGGCTTGTAGATCAAAGTCGGAGGTCATATCGTTTCCGGTTGCACTGGTGACCATATAAAGGACACGGCAGTGCCGTTTCCCTACCTGGATTAATTGTAGGGAAACGGCACTGCCGTGTCACAAGCTGTGAGTAATATTAATTTCGATGCTACCGGATTTGCTCTCACCGGTCATTAGCTGGAAACTAATGACTAATGACCTCATCTCAAGACGGATATAAGCCCCTGACACTAAAAGTGGAGAGCAAAGAAGTTTCGAGATTAGTTCGAGGCCCCAGATTCATCTGTGGAGTCAATCTAAAATCTAAAATGTAAAATCGACTGACTGATGGCTACAGTGCCATACTTTCCAAAAGTCGCCAGTTGTTGTTGTTCATAATTGAACGACTCACTAGCTCGAACATTTGACGGCAGTGGTTGTTGGTTTGCAGGGGCAGTTCTTCGTTTTTAATCACGAAGTTCATGCGAACCTCTGAGTCGCTGGCCGTGTTTTTCTCAATTAGGACTTCTGCGGTGACAAGTTTGGCAATCGAAACTTGACCTGGGAGCTCGCGAGCCATGACCGAATCTCCTGTATTGTAGATAATATCAAGATTGCATGACTCTAAAATTTCAATCAGGGACTGACGGAGACGGTCGATCGGAACGGCAACGATAAAAAAACCAGTATAGCGAGCCATAGACAACTCCAGCCGTGAGGCATTTAGACTTTATTATCATACCGAACCTAGAACAGATGCACAGAACAATATGGATTTATTTTATTCAGGTGGAAAGTTAGGGCAATGAAAGGCAAACTGATCGTGTTTGAGGGGGTTGAAGGTGCCGGTAAAACTACGCAAATACAGCGCTTGATACAGTTCCTGCAAGCAAGTTGCTTTCTGAGAGTCCGCTTGGTGGCTACTCGCGAACCGGGGGGTACTGAGCTGGGAAGGGGACTGCGACATTTGCTGCTGAAACAAGATGGGGGCGAATCTGTATCCGATCGAGCAGAATTACTCATGTACGCTGCCGATCGCGCTCAACACGTCGAAACTTTTCTCAAACCCGAGTTATCGAAGGGAACGATTGTTTTATGCGATCGCTTTACTGACTCTACGATTGCTTATCAGGGCTACGGCCGCGGTCTTAACTTAAATTTAATTAAGCAGTTGAATGACATTGCCACCGGAGGCTTGGAAAGCGATCTGACTTTGTGGCTGGATATTAATGTGGAGGCGGGTTTGGCGAGGGTAAGGGCCCGGGGAGGGTGCGATCGGATCGAGCAAGCAGATTTGAAGTTTCACCGCCTTGTACAGCAAGGTTTTGCGGAGTTAGCCGAGGAAAATAAATCTCGAATTGTCCGGATAAATGCCGATCGCCCTGAATATGAAGTCGCTCAGGAAATTCAAACTATTGTAACTAGCAGGTTAGAAGCTTGGGGATATTTAAATAATACCTCTTCTGAAAAATAGCCCTAGATAATGTGTAGAGACACGGCAATGCCCTGTCCGGCTCCAAGAACTTACAATTTAACATTCTTAACTCAAAACAATTATTTAGCAGTCCCTTAAACCACAATAACCTTTTAGTATTATAGCAGCCGCGCCGACGGTTAGGATGTACTTAATTGCTAAAACCCTAGATTTTCTTCCTTCATCCTTCATCCTGATATCCGTTACATCCGTTACATAATCCGTTGCCGAACTTCCTTCTTCCGCAAACATGAATTATTTCACATCATTAATCGGACAAGAGCAAGCAGTAGAATTGCTAACCCAAGCAGTCGAGCGCAACCGAATTGCTCCTGGTTATTTATTTGTCGGATCTAACGGCATCGGCAAAAGTTTAGCTGCTCAGTCTTTCATCGAGCTTTTATTCTCAGCCAATCTTCCCGAAACCCGACTCATAGCCTCTGTACAAAATCGCGTGCGGCAGCGCAATCATCCAGACTTACTCTGGGTAGAACCAACTTACATGAGCCAAGGCAAACGGCTGTCGCCAAAGGAAGCAGAGGAAGCAGGTTTAAAGCGGAAAGCACCACCACAAATTCGCTTAGAACAAGTTCGAGAAATCGGTGATTTTCTCAGCCGACCGCCGCTAGAAGCTGGGCGTTCTGTCGTAGTTTTGGAACAAGCAGAAACAATGGGCGAGGGAGCCGCTAACGGCTTGTTGAAGACATTGGAAGAACCGGGAAAAGCTGCGCTAATCTTAATTGCTCCGACAGTGGAACTTTTGCTGCCCACTTTGATTTCGCGTTGCCAAAAAATCCAGTTTTCTAGGCTGAATCCCCAAGCAATGGCACAAGTTTTGCAGCAAGCCGGATTCGCAGAGATTTTGGATCATCCCGAGGTACTGGGGATGGCTCAGGGCAGTCCTGGGGAGGCAATTGCTATTTGGCAGCAACTGCAATCAATACCCGATGATTTGCTGCAAAAGGTGAAGCAGTTGCCTCAAAATCTGCGGTCTGCTTTGGAATTGGCAAAGGAAATTGATAAAACTTTAGATACTGAATCTCAGTTGTGGTTAATCGATTATTTACAGCACTGTTACTGGCAACAATTTTTGGCAGGGGGAATTAGTCGATCGCCCTTAGAACCCTTGGAAAAAGCGCGACAATATTTGTTAAACTACGTACAGCCGCGATTGGTCTGGGAATGCACAATGATGGGAATATGTCAAGCATAATTTAGTGCCAAGTTTTATCCCAATACGATGAGTAACACAATGGAAAAAGCCACATTTGCAGCCGGTTGTTTTTGGGGAGTTGAACACAAGTTTCGCGCCGTTGCGGGTGTTGTCTCAACTGCTGCGGGCTATACAGGAGGTCACTGGCCGAACCCGTGCTACCTGGATGTTTGCGCCAGAGTGACTGGTCACGCTGAATCTGTGCTGCTAGAGTACGATCGATCGCAGGTGAGTTACGAAGCACTGCTAGATGTATTCTGGAACTGTCACGATCCAACCCAAATCAATCGCCAAGGCCCCGACAGAGGCGAACAGTACAGGTCTGTAATTTTTTATCATAATTCCGAACAAGAAAAAGCTGCTCGCCTCTCCAAACAAAAATTGCAAATTTCCGGTAAATACGACAAAGATATTGCTACCGAAATCAAACCTGCTGGTGAATTTTATATGGCCGAGGATTACCACCAGCAATATATTGAGAAGAAGCGACATTCGTCAAAAGTTATTAGTTAACAAGTAGGCAGACCCCACAAAAAATAAAATATGGTAGGGGCGGTAAGGCAATTATCTATACTAGCGACCCGTTTATTATTAATGCAAAACTCTGCCTCCCCCACGCCATCTTTATTTCACCTACTTAGTAATAAATCATTAGTCATGAGATAGTGTTTGGTAGGGGCAATCCCTCGGTGGTAGCCGGATTCTATGGGGATGCGGCACAAGTCTCAGCTTTGAAAATTGCCAAAAGAAATATAGATGCGGGGCGGGGAATGCCACTCTGAAGAAGAGCGAGCGCGTTTTAAACAGCTTGTTACGCAAGTCATAATATTATAAAAATGCTGTACTAGCTGGGCGCGTAAGACCCCAACAATTTTGAAATAAAGCCTAAATGAAGATTGAGAATTTCTGTTTCAATTTTCTTGAGTAATCCCGGTTTTTGCATCCCGGACTTTAGTCATTAGTCAGCAATTAGTAGTCATTAGTCAGATGACAGAAGGAAAAGGGAAGAATATCTAGTTTTGCCGTATTGCTTGTTTATTTGCTAAGCTAAAGGTGGCGCTCTGTCATCAATAAACTTTAGATTTATGCACAGGTTATTAACTGGGAAACTGCGAATAGAGTATTTAACAATACCAATCACTAATCTTCCAGCAAATCTATCCGGTATTAAAATTGTACAGCTTACTGACTTTCACTATGACGGGGTGCGGCTGTCGGAATGGTTGCTAGAAGAGGCGATTGCGGCAGCAAATGAAGCCGAACCCGACCTGATTTTTTTAACTGGTGACTTTATTACCTACGACCCCGCACCTATTTACACCTTAGTGCAGCGATTAAAAAATTTGCAAAGTCGGGTGGGAATTTACGCGGTTTTGGGCAATCACGACCACTATTGGCCGAGGGCAAAAACAGAGGTTACTAATGCTTTAAATAGCGTCGGGATTCGGGTTTTGTACAACGAAGCAATCTATCCTTTGGGGTCAGAATTGGCTTTAGTTGGGTTGGCAGATTTTTGGTCGGGCGATTTTGCGCCTAAACCTGTAATGGCATCCATAAATCCCGCGATTCCTCGGATTGTCTTGTCTCACAATCCCGATACTGCTGAAAAGCTGCAAAATTGGCGGATTGATTTGCAGTTGTCTGGGCACACTCACGGCGGTCAAATCGTTATTCCCGGTATCGGCCCTTTGTACGCTTGGGTCAGAAAAATTGGCTATTTGATTCCTAAACGAATCCGAAAGTTCATTCCTTTGCTGTCGGCTTCCGATCGAGTAGTTACTCACTGGGAATGGGCTAGCGGTTTGCATCAGGTGGGGAGTAATTTGCTGTACGTGAATCGGGGTTTGGGAACTTATTCGCCGGGAAGGCTATTTTGTCCCCCGGAGGTGACAGTAATTACTTTGGTTTGTCAACCTACGTAAAGGCTGGTTTAGGGTGCATACTTTCCCGATAATAGACAGGAAGAGGGAAGTTCGGCAACCGATTCTGTAACGGATGTAACGGATGTCAGGAAGAGGGAAGAGGGAAGTTCGGCAACGAGCACTGTACAAGATGTAACGGATGTAATGGATGTCAGGAAAAGGGAAGAGGGATTTTTGTACAATTGCTATTATTTTTAATTTGCTTCTCCAAAGCGATAGCCTCTGCCGTAGACTGTGTGAATTAGCACGGATTCGCCCGGGGCTTCTATTTTGCGGCGCAGCAGGCGGATTTGAGCGGCTAATACATTGCTGCTGGGTTTTTCTGCTTCACTCCACAAATACTGGTGGATTTGTTCGTGTGTTAGCAATTGACCCGTATGGCGCATTAAGTATTCTAATAACTGACATTCTTTTTCAGATAAGTCAATTGTGCGATCGCTCCGATAAGCTAATTGATTGTCGTAGTCTAGCTGTAAATCTGCAACTTGCAGCCGCCCGACAGCAACCTCGGCATCAATAGTAGGAGGCCGCCGCAGTAATGCACGGACTCTGGCTAGCAGTTCTCGCAGTTCAAAAGGTTTGACCAAATAGTCGTCTGCACCGGCGTCGAGTCCTTGTACGCGATCGTCTACGGTATCTTTGGCGGTGAGAAATAGCACTGGCGTACTCCGTCCTTGCGATCGCAACTTCTGGCAAATTGCCAGTCCGGTTTGTCTCGGCAGCATCCAATCCAAAATTAGCAAATCGTAATTGCCCTGCATTGCTAAATTGCTGCCACTTGCTCCGTCAAATGCCACATCAACTGTATAACCTTCGCGGGTTAAGACTCGACTCAAAGGGTCAGTTAACTCAACTTCATCATCAACTAAAAGAATCCGCATCCTGATTTCAAACTTGAGATTTGAGATTTTAGGTTAAGTAAACTGATTTATCCTAGATTTTAATGTGTGGAATACTTTCCGTTTCGCTCCAAGCTGCTGCTACCCATTCCTGGATGGCAGGCAAGGCTAAAATAGCCTCCGCATAAGCTTTGGCTGATGAATCTAATTTAACTCCGTAGGTGACAAAACGCATAACAACGGGGGCAAACATAGCGTCAACAACTGTGAATTTTCCGAATAGCATATTGCCGCCTGTCCCGAATTTTTGGCGGCATTCGCGCCAAATGGTAAAGATGCGATCGATCTCTGCTTCTACACCGGCAGTCATCCCTTCTCCCGGATAGCGGTTGCGGCAGTCCATCGGCATATTGTCGCGCAAATTTTGGAACCCCGCGTGCATTTCGGCGGCAATCGAACGGGCGATCGCCCGTTCCGCTACATCTGCAGGCCACAAATCATTTGCAAAGCGATCGGCAACGTATTCGCAAATTGCTAATGATTCCCACACTTTCAGATCGCCGTCGATTAAAACTGGCACTTTTCCCGAAGGAGAATAGCGCCGAATTTCTTCATGCGTTGTAGGCCAGTCTAAAGGGATTCTCACCTCGGCAAATTCCAGTCCAGCTTGTTTCATCGCCAGCCAAGCACGCAGCGACCAAGACGAATAATTTTTATTACCAATAACAAGTGTCAATTCGCTCATAGTTTAACTTTCAGCTATTTGCAATCCCAGTTAAATTTTAAGTTTTAGAGTTGAATACACAAAGGCGTGAGACTGAATGACGATCCTCTTCGAGGGTTTCGCTAACGCGCGTTAGCGAAGCCCTCGAAGAGGATCGGCCCGTTTTCTGCACCAGCCTCTGCAAGCATTTTAGATTAACAGCCTCCCAGCGTTCCGCGTTTTTCTGCAAACTGCGATCGGGGGGCTGTATCGAACACACTTGATTTGGCATCGAATGATCTGTCTCTGTGGATTTTGGCATCGTTAGCGGTAGGTACGGTTACTGTATAGTGCATTTCCTCTGCCTCTACACCACCGCCTGAGAGGATTTCATCTACTGTAATTTTTTTTAGGGAAGCTGGGTCTACATTGTGAAATTTTCTGTCAACTTCTTGACTCTCAAACTCTTGATTGTTTTCCATACTGACCGCCATTGAAAAACGTGACGACATAAAAACTTACTAAATATAATATATACCCAAACAAAGGATCGAGCAATAGCCAAAATTTATTTTTCGCTATGAACTCTATGTGTTATTCTGAGTTTGGTAAAAGCTGTTTCTGCTTAGACCGCGATCGCCCCCTTCCCAAATTGAGCAATTTACACTCTAGAAATTGACATGATTACTGTTGCACTTCCCAAAGGCGGATTGTTAGGAGATAGCATTCGCCTGTTTAAATCGGTTGGATTAGACTTCAGTGCTTTTCTCGATTCCTCTAACCGACAACTTCAAATATATGACCCTACCGGTACGGCCAAAGCTTTGCTAGTAAGGACGCACGACGTGCCGGTTTATGTGGAATACGGTCAAGCGGATTTGGGGATTGCTGGCTATGATGTTTTGCGGGAAAAAAAGCCGAAAGTTGCCAATTTAATTGATTTAAAATTTGGCAAGTGTCGGCTGTCGGTGGCGGTGAAGGAATCTAGTTCTTATCGACGAACTGTGGATTTGCCTCCTCACGGTAGAGTTGCTTCTAAGTTCGTACACTGTGCAAGGGAATATTTTCACAATTTGAATTTGCCGGTGGAAATTGTGCCGCTTTACGGTTCTGTGGAGTTGGGGCCGATTACGGGTATGTCGGAGGCAATTGTGGATTTGGTTTCGACTGGCAAAACGTTGCGGGAAAATGGTTTGGTGGAAATTGATGTTTTGTTTGAAAGTTCGGCTTATTTAATCGGTCATCCTTTGAGTTACCGTTTGAATACCGGAGGTGTGAATGAGTTAATCGGGAAGTTGAGAGAGCAAGTTTTGACGACTGTTTGATGCTAACTCCAATTAGAGTAGACTTATTGGATAAATCTTTCATTGATAGGGAAACCACAGACGCAATGCGGGATAGTTGGGGACTTTTGCACTAAGTCTAAACTATTGTAGGGTGGGCTTGTAGCTCGCCCTAAAAGTTAAATCTTTATGAAGTGCTATTTCCCGGTAAAAAACCTAGTTTTTCCTGGCAGCGATTTATATAAAAACGGACAACTGTATCCGCAGGGTTTTGTTCTATTAGTTGCTGAAAATATCTCAAGGCGGCGACAAACTTTTCGGATTGCCATCCTTGAATTCCTTTGTCAAATAAACCCTGGGTAAGCTGCTTTGCCTCAGAGTCGGGACAGGAGGCTGCCCAGATTTCGTAGATTTCAATAGCTTGCTGCTTGCCGCGCGGAGTTACTCGATCTATCCAGCGATAGTAATAATTGTTCCTTGCCAAACCGCTGTCTGTAGCAGTCGCCTCAGAAGTAGAAGTAATAGTCTCCTGTGTTTCCACTTCCAAGTCGCACTTTAATAATAGACTTTCTTTTGATTTTGAGTTGGAACTTATGCCATGTAGAAATTCTCTTGCATGAACGATCGCATTTTCGCTAACAATAATTTGGCAACCGTATATTTTAGTTAAATTTTCTAACCTAGAAGCTGTATTTACCACATCGCCGATGACTGTAGAGTCCATGCGGCGATCGGAACCTAAAGTGCCGATCATGCCGATACCTGTGTTAATTCCCGTACCAATATTGACGGGAGATTCTAAATTGTATTGGTGGCGACTGGCATTAAATTCTTGCAAAGTTTCTTGCATTGCTACTGCGGCTTCGATCGCATCCATAGCGTGAGAATTCGGCTTGTCAAATACTGCCATGATTGCATCGCCTAGGTATTTGTCAATAAACCCGCCGTGAGACGTTATGCACTCGTTCATTTTAGTAAAAAAAGCGTTCAACCATTCAAAAGTCTCGCGAGCTTGTTGAGATTCCGCGATCGCAGTAAACCCGCGAATGTCGCAAAATAAAACCGTCAGCTCTTCTTCTGTGACATTGCCCAACTGAATAGATTCTATTCCTTGCGGCGCAATTCGTCCGAGAAGTTGCTCTGGCACAAATAGCTGAAATTTTTCTGAAAGATATTCGTTGGCTTCCCAAGCTGCGGCGATTTGGCGTTTGCTTTGCTCTTTGACTTGCTGGTTGAGTTGGGAAGATACAGCTTGCGATCGCATTTGACTCAACTGCAAAATATTTTCCACTTTCGCCAGCAACAAACGACTGTTAAAAGGCTTTGTCAAATAATCATCGGCCATCATTTCTAACCCTTTGATGCGAGACATATCGTCATCGAGGGCAGTTAAAAAAATTACCGGTACAGTTTGCAATGCGGTATCCTTCCGCAGGCTATCGCACACATCAAAACCGTCCATCTCCGGCATCATAATATCTAGTAAAATTAAATCGGGTCGAGAGGCGCGGGCAAGCGAGAGCGCTTCATGGCCAGATAGGGCTGATACTGTAGCGTATCCTTTCAGGTGCAATAACTCTTCCAGTAAAATCAGATTAGCTGGCTCGTCATCAACCAACATGATGCAGGGCGACTTGTTTGACATCGAATATGATATAATATATTGAATTTAGCTCGGGAGTTGCGCGTGGGGAAGCTCGAAAACTGGTTGATTCGTATATTTCTCGTTACTAAACTCGATATTTTTCGTAGGAACCAGCTTTCGCAGGCAAGTGCGGGCAAGTCATATACATATTTATCTACTCTTGAGTTTAACCTTTGTTGTTATCAATTATCATAAATGGCGGTGCTGGAACTGCAAATAATTATTGTTAGCCCAGAAAAGAACGGACAGTAGCAATCATCAAATTCAAATCCAGTGGCTTGCTCAAATAAGCAGAAGCGCCAGCTTCCAAACATCGATCGCTGTCACCGGGCATCGCCATCGCCGTCACCGCAATCATCGGTACCGAGTCCCAGACAGGATCTGCTTTAACTCGGCGCATCAACTCAAAGCCGTCAACATCCGGCAACTGAATGTCCATCAAAATCAAATCCGGCAGCAACTCCGGGGCAGAAGAGGCGGCGAGAATACGATCGGCCATCACCTTCCCATCCGCGAGTATCTCTACCCCGTACCCCTCTAATTCCATCACCTCAGAAATTAACAATTGGTTAAAAGGCTGGTCTTCGACAACCAAAATACGCTTCCTGCCAATGGGTAAAGCAATCGCAGAACCTGGCACTAACTTGCTATCCAAAGCACAAGAAGCAAAGCTTCCCAACTGTTGACGCATCTCCGTCAAAGGCAGCCAAACGCGGAAAAGACTTCCCCGATCGCAAACAGATTGAAAAGAAACAGTTCCCCCGTGCAATTCTGCCAGACGCTTAGTCAAAGCCAAACCCAAACCTGTACCTTCGTGCCGCCGAGTCAGGGAAGAATCCACCTGTTGAAAAGGTCGAAATAGCAAGTGCCAGCGGTCTTGAGGAATGCCGATGCCGGAGTCTTGCACCTCAAAACAAAAATAAGGAGTGCTGGCATTTACAGGAGAACAATCCGGCCGGTAGTCGCCGTCTATTTCACTGCCGTAGACCAGACGCCCGCTGAGTTTAACTTGTCCCTGTTCGGGGGTAAATTTGATGGCATTGGAAAGTAAATTAATCACAATTTGCCGCACTCGCCGTTCGTCGAGCCAAACTTTAGTAATACGGTAGTCGAGTTCTAAAGACAAACCGATTCGCTTTTTGTCTGCCCGTGGCTGCATCATTTTCAGACAGTCTGTCGCGAGTTCTTGAACGCGCACAGGTTGTAAGTTTAGTTCTACTTTCCCGGCTTCTATTTTAGAAAGATCGAGAATATCGTTGATTAGCTGCAACAAGTGCTGACCGCTTTTTTCGATCAGTTCTACATAGTTGATTTGTCGATCGCTCAACTGTCCGGCTGTTTGTCGCAGCAGCAAGTCAGAAAATCCGAGAATGCTGTTGAGAGGCGTCCGCAATTCGTGGGACATTGAGGCTAAAAACTCGGATTTCAACTGAGAAGAATACTCTAATTCTTCGTTAACTTGGCGCAGGTTTTCTTGTGTCTGAGCCCGCTCGATCGCCGCCCCCAGAGTCCGGCAAGCAGCCTCCAGCACTTCTTGGTGGACGGCGGTTTGCAGTTTTTTGACGTTGCGCGACTCCAGCGTCAGCACTCCGATAATTGTACCGTCGGTAGCTGCGATCGGAAAAATGCCCAGTTGTCCGATTCCCGGATGCCGAAATTCCGGCACGGCATTGGGATGTTGGGCATAATCCTCTACGAACACAGGTTTACCAGTTTTCACCACTTCCCACAGCAAACCCATGCCGTAGGGAATGCCTTGGTCGAGCAATTCTTGCATTCCTGCGACTACCGGTTCCCCGTAAGTAGCCAGAAATTGACTAGAAATGTGGTTGGAAATCGCCGCCGCTTGCCGATCGTTTCCCTTGCCGCTAATCACCTTGACATCTCCGAAAGCTGCATTCATTGCCTCTACCAGATAGGTGAGGGCAAACTGACCTATTTCTTGCAAACTGTCAGACTTTTGCAGGCGTTCGGTTAAACCTAAAAGAAAGCTCAGCCGCCTGACTTCTGCGTTCAAGCTAGCTTGGGAGTTTTGGTATATCGTAACGTCTCGAAAGGTTAACAGCCGTCCGCCGCTGTTGGTAATCGTGGCGCACACCTCCAAACAAACCGCATTGGATTGCTCGAAATAAAATGATAAACTTTCATGCTGAGATGTTTCGAGTGCTTGCTGAAACTCTTGCCACTGTTGAACAGACAAGTAACCCCGATCGACAATTGCCGCAAACAGCAAGTGGCACTTCGGCTTTGTTTCCAGCCATTCTGGGGAGAGATCCCAAATTCCGGCCAATTTTTTGTTAAACAAAACTAAGCAGTCAGACGAGTCGAACAGAGCGATCGCATTGTCTACTTGGTTGAGAATCAGTTCTTGGTCTGCCCTCAACTGGTGCAAGTCTCTCTCCATTTTCTCTGTGTGTGTAGCTCTTAGTTTTGTTGTCATAACTTTCTAGGGATATGGCAATAATTATTTTATAATCCCTTACTTAATGTGACATAATTTTAGGTTTTTGGGCAGTGAGGGGGATCGATCGGTCTTGTGATCTGAGACACTTGCTGGTTTCCGAGGGCGATCGGAACCCGCTTTGAACTGCGCCGGCTATTGTTTAATCATCAGGCAATAAGGAGGGAAATCCTTATGACAGAAGCAGAATTTTTTAATAACAATGTTGTCGAACTTGATGGCATCTGACTTGAAAGTATTGTGTCCAACCCTGTGCTAAATTGACCCATAATAAAAACTAATTCCGGCGATAAGGAATCACCATATAGCAATCATCGCATCATTTGTGAATGTCTTACTCCCTCTAAGCAGGTTCGGGGAGGGTTGGGGTGGGATAAAAAAATTACGACTTGTGCAATGATTTCTATAGGTCAAATGCAATCATGACCTTACCCTTAAATTTTATTAGCAATAACTTAGTTATTTAGATTAACTGCTCAAGCAAGTGTTGGATTCAAAAACATAGGCATAAGGCGCGCCCTAACCACCCGGAGACAGTGTTCTGAGTTTCAAAAAAGCAACTTTAGGCTCGTGAACCCAAACCATACACAATCAGTTATTCCCAATAATTTAATCTAAAATTGTGCGACTGAGCGCTCGCGCCGAACTCTAAAATCTACAATGATATGAGTTATTACGATCGCACTTATGAGTAAGGTGTGCACAGTGCACACCCTACAAATGTGAGTTAAGCTAATCCGCGTTTAAATGGCAGAGTAAAATAAATTTTTACTCTTGTGGAGCGGGCAGGAGCTCCCGCACTTAACATACAATTTAAATGCCGTACAGGTTAGAGCGTAAGTATTGTTAATGTTTCTTAGGATTTTTCGGAAAAGGAATGCCCAAACTTTCGTGAAAAACAACCTGAGTTTTATAAGTCAAGCGCCGGTTAACTTGTTTGATGATTTTTTCCAAAAGCGCATCGCCGGTTTTTTCTATTAAAGGTTGAGACATCGATCGAATAAACTTGGGAAAGCAAACCCCCACAGCCAAATCCAGCTTCCAGCTAGTAATGGTAATCGCAGGCGGCAGCTTAGCACGTTCCGAGCTCGGCCAATCCGCGGCAAACTCCTGAGACGGTATCTCCACTAGCTTCATTGCCGATCGAAAATCCACTTCATACCCAGGCGAGGTATAATCCGGAACCGGAATTGTCTTAATCAAATAGCAGCCTTCAGCGTCAGGCGGCAGCAATTCTAAACCAATTCTCGCTTCAACGCGGTAGCCGAAAGCCCCAAAACGCCCGATTAATAAATCATAGCCGTTTTCTCCGAGCGGCTCGGCCTTCATCGGCGAAGCGCAGTGGCAAAACCAAGTCTTGTGGTTGTTCAAATGGTTCCCCACCGTCTCCGCATCTGCGTACATCTCCATGCTGTCTTCAAAATGCGTGTGAAACCAAATCGGCTCAACTTCCTCTCCTGCATCCGCGCTTCCACTTTCGGGCTGTCGGAAACTCGCATCTGGGTAGCAATTTTCGTCAGAAGCTTCAACAGTTTGATATTCAGCGGAATCGTGCTTCATATTATGCTCTCCTGTTATACACGCCAATCAATCTGGTTGGGGATGTGTTAAGGAAGTTTCCTCCCTACAATTGAGAAATTGATAGTAACAAAACTTACCCTAATCCAGCATAACTCGACTTATGAAAGCATTTGTAGCAGGAGCCACAGGTCAGACTGGCCGCCGCATCGTCACAGAATTGGTCAAGCGAGGTATTCCCGTGCGCGCCTTAGTCCGAAATCTAGACACAGCTAGACAAATTTTACCACCGGAGGCTGAGTTAGTGACTGGGGATGTATTAAATGCGACTTCCCTGGGCGATGCCATCGGCGATAGTACGGTATTGCTGTGCGCGACAGGGGCGGCCCCTGGTTTTGACCCGACAGCGCCTTACAAGGTGGATTTTGAAGGTACTAAAAATTTGGTGGATGCAGCTAAGGCTAAGGGCATTGAGCATTTTGTGCTTGTGACTTCTCTGTGCGTCTCTCAGTTTTTTCACCCGCTGAATTTGTTCTGGCTGATTCTGGTTTGGAAGAAGCAAGCCGAGGAATATTTGCAAAAAAGCGGCTTGACTTATACGATCGTCCGTCCGGGCGGTCTCAAAAATGAGGATAATTCAGATGCGATCGTCATGACTGGTGCGGACAAAATGTTTGAGAGCAGCATTCCCCGCACTAAGGTAGCCCAAGTGTGCGTGGAGGCGCTGTTTCAGCCGGCTTCTCGCAACAAGGTTGTGGAAATTGTGGCGAAGTCGGAGGCTCCGCAAAAGAGTTTTGAGGAGTTGTTTGCCAGTGTGATTTGATTGAATTAGCGTCGCTTGGGTTCGGTGCGTCAGACTAAAAACACTTTGATTTGGATCTGATATCAAATCCGTTAGCATCGGAATAGTAAATTCGAGTTCACTGTTGACGGTTGACTGTTGACTGTTCACTCTCAACAGTCAACCGTCAACATCATGTATGAGTGTAACCGGAAATGATATGAGATGTTGCACCATTGTCAAGAACAGGCAAGATGCCTGTTCCACAACAAAAAGTGCATTTTCTTGTGGGGTGGGCAGGAGAGCCCGCCCAAAAAAGGCTTATCGAGAATGGTGCAAGATGTGATTTGGGTCAAAGATTTGGGCTGACGCACCCTACAACAATTTTCCGATCGCCAAATCTGGCAAAATCTTAATAGTTTTACGATTCGCCGTTGAAATTTCCCTCTCCCAGCATGAAAACTCTCAAGTGGCCAGCTTGGTTCCCCTATCCGATTTCGTGGTTAAGGGCATTTGCTCTCGCTCAGAGTTTTAGTTTTGTCCTTCGCAGGGGCATTCCTTTTGTCAGCGACGATATCGGCTTTCTGACTCTACTGCTGGCGGCTTGGCTGATTCAGTTGCCTGTGTTTTTTGTTTTTCATTTGTTCTCCGTCAAAATCTTAAATCCCTTACTAATTATGCTGCCGGGGCGCTTTCGCGTTGCGCGCAAGTTCCAGCGCAGGCACACAGGTATTCGATCGCACTTGCGAGAAGGCTTGAATGCTGTTGTAGTGATTTTTTTTGCATTTAATCTGTCGCTGTTGGTGCAACTTGCGATTTTTTATTGGCCAGCGCGATCGATCGATCCGGCTCAGTTACTAACAGGAATATCTACTCTGACAAATGTTGCGGTAGCAGGTGAATTAGATTTCTGGTCGATTAAATTGGCGGGGGTTTTATCGAGTTTAACACTGTTAGCGGCCCCCCTATATCAATACGATTTTCGGGTGCGCCGGATGCGGGTGGCTCGAAAATGGGTTGAAATTTCGGAAATGGAAATGACTTTGCTGGAAGCTGAGAAATTTGGCCGTCGAAAAAGAGGTTTGCTGAGGCGATCGGAGATTCAAATCCTCGGATTTATACTTTTAATCGGCGCTGTGATTAGCGGCGGTGTTTTTTTGGTTCCTAATTTGCGGGGAAATCAGCAGTTATCACAGTCGGCGAGTGAGGGGAGAAAATTCCCGCCGCTGGCTATGAAAACCGGCGATCCTTACATTCGGGCGCTGATGCGAACTATTTCTGCTAGCGAGTCGAATGTTTCTCGCCCTTATCACGTTGTTTACGGTGGCAAATATATATTAGATTTGAGCCGCCATCCTGACTGGTGCGTGAAGATTGTTAAGGGCCCGAATCGAGGCAAGTGTACTACCGCTGCGGGCAGGTATCAATTTCTGACTACGACTTGGAAGGAGAAGGCGAAGCGCTATCAGGCGCGTCGTGCTAATTTTTTATTCTGGGAAGATTACAGTTTTGAACCAGAAGATCAGGATGCTGTGGTTTATGCTTGGTTGAGCGATCGCAAGTTTTGGAAAGCCGATATTCCTGAGATGTTGCGCCAGGAAAGATTAACTGAGGTATTGCGGATGCTTTCAGGAACTTGGACGAGTTTGGGATATGGAATTGAGAACAATTCTATGAGTTCTCGTTTGCCGAAAGTCTACCGGGAAATGCTGCGGGAAGAATTGGAAAATGCTGGTTCTTAGGGAGTTAAATGTTGGCTGTTGACAGTTGACGGTTGACGGTTAACTGTTAGCTGTTAAGCTGAGGTGCATCTACATTTTACAGTCAACTTTGATGAAATTATTGTGGGGTGGGCGTCTCGCCCGCCCTAAAAATACAACTTAAATGCACAACAGCTTAACGAATCTTATTGGTGATAAACAAGGCAAAGAAATTAAGAAATCACCACTAAAAAGTAACGAATAACTAATCCTTCAATTTGGGTAAAAATGCTGTCAAACATTTGTACAATTCTAATCCCGATCCAGCTTGCAGCGGATAAAAGTTGTCGAAATTAATGGGGTTTCCGGGTGCTAATTTCCACTCGGTTTTCTGTGCTGTTTTTGGGGAAATTTCGATCGCTACCGTGATGTTAATAATGTTGTTGTGCTGGGGGATTCCCCGGAAGCAGTAACTTTTGCCAGTGCGTTTGTCTGAATCGCTGCCGGTGATGTATCTGTCTTGTTTGCGAAATTGGATTTCTCTGAAAGGTCGATCGATCGCAAAGGAGTCTCGGTAGCGGTAGTCTCCCTCGCGCAAGATTTCGACAGTCGGCTTGATTTGACTTATAACTATTGCTGGACTAAGAGTTAGCATCATTGATCCGCGTTCCTCTTGTGAAATCAGTGATTTTGCTGCCTGGTGGCTGAGTCGCTGTGGGCGATCGGCTTAAACAAACCCGCCGTGTAACAAATTAATAAAAGTTGTGATGAAGTTTAAGTTTATCCCTACCTATCGTGAATAATTATTTCATGGTTTCAGCTCTGTTACCTATCTGACTAATAATAGAAATATACAGCAAGCCCTGAGAAACTTTACGGGCGAATATTTAGGATTAATTGACTATACTACGAGGATACAGCTATGTTGGGCGTGACGCAAGAAACAAAAAATTTAGGGCGGGTTGAAACCGAAAATTCCCAACTACGAGGCTCTTTCACCTCTGCGTCTAACAGTACCAATATTCTCCGATCGCGAGTTTACAAAGATGAGGCTTTGGTGTCTGCTACCTTGGCCGGGCTGCCAGCTCTTTTGGCATCCCTCGAAAGCTTTCGCGAGCAGTAGAACTTGGCATTTTATAGTGCTATATATGGCGCGTGGATGTTTGTGATAGCGACTGCCAACCGAGCAGGGGCTGTTTTGATTCCACCTAAAATTCTTCTCGATTTGAGTAGAGTTTTACGGTACTGAACTCTTCTGGGACGCAGAAACCTGGTTGTTTACACAAAAACATTTTTACAGCCCTTTGTTAGGGTATGAAAAATGGTATAAAAACCCGGTTTCTTAGTGTGTGTGCGTAAGTCTTGTGTTAACAAAATTTATTTGTGAGTGTCATCGGGTGCGATCGATGCCTCTACCTCTTGGGAAGAACGGCTTAACATAGAGTCGTGCAGGTGTTCGTTGTGCTGCCTTTCTTGAGCCATTAATTCTCTGGCTTTTTCTTCAGCAATTCCTTCGCTAGGTGTTTCTAGCTCGTGGGAGGAACGGTTGAGCATAGAGTCTTGCAAGTGTTCGCTATGCTGCCTTTCTCGTGCAATTAGTTGTCTAGCTTTTTCTTCTGCGTTCATGAGTAGTTTCTCCAATTGCTTGTTAGAACCGATTCTTATATTAAGATGCCACACTTCGAGGGTAAAGGTAGCAAATTTAACAGAAAATTTTACAAAAAATTGATAAATAGTTGAGTATGCTGGCGGTGGGTATGGGGAGCGGTGGTTGCCGAGCTAATTATTGCCAGACGCCGGAAAAGATATTCTTGACTGCGATCGCAATTCGATTTAAGTCTTCCTTCAGCAGCGGTGGCCAAGAAACTCCTCTGCCGAGTCCAGCTTCAAATTGCTGCAAACCTTCTACTGAGAGTAAATGCAGTGCCGAAATCAATTGTCGATCGAGCATTGGAGATTCTTGCAGCCCTTCAAACAATATTTTTAAAGCTAATAAAATCGATGTCACCTGTCCGGGTACGGGGGGCTGACCTTGTTTGAGACGCATCAGGAAGGCGTCGGGATTTTTCTTGGTTTCCAGGGCGGTTCCTTGGTCGATCAGAAAACTGCGGGCTGTTTTGTAATCCATTTGACGTGCGATAGATCTCCTGCAATTAATTAGCTGGCATTATATCACTTTTTGTCGCGCTCAATTTGGTAATATATTTCCATACAGCCTACACTACAGCTACTCGTGAGGTACGCCCACAAGCACGCTACAGCTACTGATTAGAGGCGTAGCATTCATCCCACAGTCGCATTGAGCGAAGTGAAACGGACAGGGAAAAATAAAACAATGGCAAAACACCAAAGAAATAGCAGAAAATCCAAGATTTATCGCTACTTGTGGCTGCTTTTTTTGTGTCTGAGCTTTCTGTTAGTTCCGCTCATCAAAAAAATAGCGCTCGATACGCCATTCCCCCCACCTGCTCCTATTGAAAATAATGCTACTTTTGGAGCGAGGATTCAAAGGACGATGGGGCTACTTGCAGCTAGCACTCCAACAGACCGCCGCCAAGTGCGTATCCTATTCTACGGTCAATCCATCACAGCACAAGATTGGTGGAAAGATGTAGTGAAGGATTTGAGACAGCGATTTCCCAATGCAGATTTGATTGTGGAAAATCGGGCAATCGGAGGATTTGCAGCCCCGATTTTAATCCGTCCCAGCGAACACGATTTGTATCCTTTTTATCCAGACTTGCTAATTTTTCACGTTTACGGAGGCGGTGAAGATTACGAAACCATAATTGCCAATGTCCGCAGCCGCACTGCTAGCGAAATACTCTTGCATTCAGACCACATCGACTGGATGCCGACAGGCAACAGCGACGATCCAAATTCAGTCAGCAGATACGAATGGCACAACACTCATTCTACTAAATTGCTGCCTGAGTTGGCCGATAAATACGGCTGCGAAATCGCCGAAATTCGTGAACCTTGGATGCGGTATTTGAAAGATAATCGCTTGCAGCCAAAACAGCTATTGAGCGATGAAATTCACCTCAATGATTGGGGAAATTTTCTCCTAGCTGCTCTCATAAAACCGCACCTGCGATACAAGCCAAATTCTTTTCAACCGCCGCAGGATTTAGTGAAAACCTATACAGTTGGCAGGGATGTTAAGTGGCAAGATGGCAAGTTGGTTTTAGAATTTGAAGGGAATAGAATAGATGCGATCGCCGATAAAACCTTCAACGGCAAGGCAATCTCTGCTAAAATAGCGATCGACGGCAAAAAACCCTCAGAATTTCCTGAACTTTACAGCATCACCAGACCTAGCCTTAGCCTTGGCGTTCCTTGGCCCGCTATTCTCCAAGTATCCAGCCAAAAACCGCTAATCGTCGAGGACTGGAAAGCTGTAATTACTGAGATTAACAGCGACGCCAGCAAGTTTAAATTTGACGTTGTAGGTTCTAAAACAGGTTACGACGGCAGCGGTACAAACGACAAATTGTTTGTCTCAAACTCGGGTCGCGTCGTGATTGAACCGAGAAACTGGTGGCTGAAAAATTCTTATGAATACTCTAAAAAACCGACGCCTAAAGGCTTTGAGATTTCCTGGCAGGTGCGACCAATGTTTGTGGATTCATACGTTCCTCCACAAATTCCAGATTCAAGCCGCGAGTATTCTACAACATTGGCTCAGAATTTGAGCAATTCCAAACACACCCTCGAAATCGTCCCCGAAACAGATGGGAAAGTTCCTATTGGGGCAATTCGAGTGTATCGCCCTCCTTTCTCCAATCTAAAATCTCAAGTTGAGAGTTTGAAACCGCAGATATCAGCGGATGAAAACCGATGAACGCTGATGCAATTTTATCAGCGTTTATTTGCGTTCATCTACGGTTAAAAAAATCTTCATGTTAATTTTTTTATAGCCATCGCCTTGGCGGCGCAGGGCGTTGATGATTGTTCAAACGCTTAATATTTAAGCATCTTGACTCCTGACTGCGGCTATAATCGCCAAGATTATCAACTTCTAGGACTCCCCAACTCCTGAAACATCAACAGCGATAAACATAAATCCGCCATAAAAATCAACACCCAAGAAGTTACCACCGCCGCCGTGGCAGCTTGGCCTACTCCTTTCCCTCCGCCCACCGTCGTCAATCCCCAACCGCAACCGACAAGGGCAATTATCAACCCAAAAATAAAACTTTTAATCGCCACAGTTACTAAATCCCAAGGCGCCAAAAAAGTTCGCACTGATTCCAAAAATACCGACGGTTCCAAATTATAAAAATTAACCGCTACAAATAGCCCGCCCAAAATCCCCATCGCTACCGCACAAATTGTTAAAATCGGCAGCATGATGCAGCAAGCTATCACCCTCGGCACTACTAAATAATCAACCGGATTTGTTCTTAACATATACAGGGCGTCTATTTGTTCCGTCACCTGCATTTCTCCTATCTCCGCCGCAAAGGCCGAACCTACTTGTCCCGCCACCACGCCCGCCGTTAAAAGCGGTGCTAATTCCCCACAAAATGCCACAGCAAAAGGACCTCCCACCGCCTCAACCGCGCCAAAGCGAACCAATTCTCGGGCGGATTGAAAGGTAAAAATCATGCCCCCAAAAAAGGCTATTAGCAGCACGGATCGCAAAGAATCCAGGCCTACTGTTACTAAATGTTCCATGATTTTGCGGTGGTCAATTTTGCCTTGGAGTATGCGTAGCAGCACTTGACCGCCCAAGAACAATGTCAAGAAAAACCGCTGAAACCATCTGTTATTAAAGGTTTCATCTAAATGTCGATCGTGCTTTTCTTGGTATTTTTTAACCAATGACTGATGGCTCGCGATTAATTGCAAACAGAGCGAAGCATTGCCACATAGAGATTTCCGGCAATCCTAAAGCAATTATTGCACGATTTGTCAACATATATTTTTAGTCTGCCAGCCCTGCGGTTGGTGTGCTCTACCTTTTTAGATTTTAGATTGGCACTGATTGATTCTGTGGTAATCATCACTCATTTTCAAATCTAAAATCTAAAATCCTAGGACTACTCCGCCAGTAATAAGTCGATCAACTTATCCAACTGTTCATTATATTTTTCGGCTTGCTCCTTGCCAATTCTCAGCAGGTCAGATATCTTCTCTTCCGAGGCATCATCAATCGGCAGCGGTTGTTCGCGGCTCAAATCTGGATTAATTCTCAAATATTGATTGGGTCTTTCAATTGCATCATAAATTTGGACCATTTGATAATTTACAGTTTCAGCAACTCCCGTCATCATGATATTAATCAAAGGCTCCACCCACTCAACTTTACCCCAATCTTTCGCTTCTTCATAGGGGAATTTTTTCTGAGCTTGTCCTGTCCCCAGCGATAAAATTACCATATCTTGTGCTGTCGGGCCTTTGTCGGGGCGAGCGTCAGGAATCCTGAATTTATTTCTAACTTCTGCATAGGCACAAAGTGCGGGATTGTTTGCGAAAACTCCCCCGTCAATTAAAGCGTAGAATTCGTTGGTTAAAGATCGGATTTTGGGAAGTTCAAAGTAAGAGGGAGCTGCAGATGTCGCTCTGGCGATATCTCTAATAAAATAGTCTTCTGCTGGATATTGTTTAGCATCTATTTGATCAAAAAAGTGAGCTTTTCTCCTTTCGATGTCGTAACTGGAAATTAAACAAGGTTTCAGCAGTTCGCTGAGGCGGCAATCTCTAAAGTTTTCCAAAAAGAACTGTTCTAAGCGCTCGCCGGGATATTTCTCATCTATCAAACCGTCTATAGATCTGAGTTTTTGCCATAATGAACTTTTAAAAACGTCGCGGCCGCTCTTAATCGAAAAATTAACAGCATCTTCGGCCGACCACCGAGGTCTGGTGGGATTTTCGGCGTCAGGACACAAATAGATGCAAGTTAAAATTCCTCCCGCACTCGTGCCAGCGATTAAATCAAAATAGTCAGCTATTTTCGCATCTGGGTTGCCACTTTTTTGTTGCAGCTTTGACTCAACGCTAACTAAAATTTGCGCGGGAATAATTCCTCTAATTCCGCCTCCATCTATTGATAAAATCCTGGTATATTTAGCCATAACTGTTGCCTCTTCTGAATATTTGCTCGTTTCTTACAGTCCGGGATACAAAAATTGGTTTTAGAGGCTAATCTTAGCGGTAAGGTGCTTAGCGCACCTACATAATTCCGAATTCATGCAGCGCTCAATCTCAAATCCCAAATCTTCAATCTAAATTTAATTGGCGGGCTGCGATCGTATAGCGAAAAATGTATTCTACAATTTCTACGTAATTGTAAGCGGCGGCTGGCGAATCTGCCCAGACTGTGATGCCGTGATCGCGAATTAACAAAGCGGGTACAGAGGGCGCACAAATCGCAAAGAATTCGCAAATTTCCTTGGCTATCTTAGGGACTTCTAAATAATTTGTAAAGAGGGGTATCGACACTTGCGGGTTTTCCTCCCAGACCCCCAAACCTTTCAGCATTTCGATCGCGGGTAAAGGCACTGCATCTCCTACTGTTAGCCGAGAAACTAAATTTGCTTCGATCGAGTGGACGTGATAGCAAGCTTTAGCGTTTGGAAAACAATTGTAAACGGCTAAATGAATGCTGGTTTCGGCCGAAGGGCGGCTGTCGGCAACAGGTTGCTCGACAATTGCGCCGTCTGAGTTCATTCTGAGAAAATCCTGTTCAGTTAACTGCCCTTTCGCGCGGCCGCTAGCAGTAATCCAGAAACTGCCATCTGGTAAGCGGGCTGAAAGATTGCCAGCAGTCCCAACCATCCAACCGCGATCGTAAAAATGTTTGGCTGCTGCAATTAAATCCGATCTCAAATCGCCACTCATTCTTTATAATTCCTCAGTTTTTTATTTATTTTTTACGTTAATAGGAATTGCGCTGACCTATCTAAACGTAGGGTAATCCGTGCAAAGCTTACCAATACATATCGCTCTCAACGTAGGGTGAGCCATCAGCATTTTACTAAATACACATACCGCATAGTGCGATTTTTTTGTCGCAATTCCTACGGTAATTTCAATTCCATTTCTGGGACAAACTTTCCAAGATATCAAAAAAATTATCCCATTTAGTATAAGGCTTTTGCTGTTCGTCTAGATACTCGGCAAGCCGATCGCGCGCAAACACCGACGAAGCCTGCAAAGCCATATTAAAATCCGTCAGCGAATCTCCGATCGCCACCTGTTCTTCGGCCGGGTGCTGCGCCATCACCCGCACCTTAGCCACCAATTCCTCATCTCCTTCCAACTCAGAATTGACTTGCAACCGAGGGCCGCTAGCGTCCACATCCACAGCGTAAATAACGCTCGCCCGGTGTACCAAATCGCCCATTACCGTCTCTACCATAATCCGAAGACCGCCGGACACGATCGCAAAATCTACCTTTTTCTCGTCCAAAAAATCCAGCAATTCCAACAATCCCGGCCGCATTAGCCTTCCCCTCGAAAATTCCACAATTTCCCCGTAACATTCCGAGGGAATAGACTCTAGTAACTGCCGCACTCCCGATCGCAAACTCAGCCTTCTAGCGTATATTTCAGGCATCAGTTGAGACGACAGTTCCGGTGCGAAATGCTTGAGCATTGCCACAAAAGTTTCTTCAACGGTTATCGTGCCGTCAAAGTCGCAGAATACCACCCGTTGCTGACGGTTCGGGATAGTAGATTTTTGCTTGTCATCGGTCATTGTCAGTCGCACCTTTCGAGAACGGGAAAAGTTTACACAATTCATCGTACACTGTCGAGCGATCGAGCGCGACTGCCCAAAACTAATAGTGACGCGCTGTTTGTTGGCAATTTCCCGCAGGATTTTATGCAGATTCTTCGAGAGAATCTTCATCTTCCAGGGAATCTTCATCTTCCAGGGAATCTTCCAGGGAATCTTCCAGGGAATCTTCCAGGGAATCTTCTACGTCCTGCTGTTGGTTTTTTGTCTTTTGGGGGTTAGACTTAGCCGGCAAACAGATTAAATTATCATCCTCAGTATTAATCAAACCTTTCGATCGCAACTTACCCATCAGCCGCGTCACCGTCACCCGCGTTGAGCCGATCGCGCTGCCAATTTGAGCGTGAGTCAAGGCCCAAGGCAGCCGATAGCCCCGAACCACATCCGGTTCGCCCTCACCTACGTAAGGTTCGCCGAACTCCTCGATCAACAAAGTGAGAAATCCCAACAGTCGGTCGATCGTCCGGCGCTGTCCCAAAGTGCTCAGCCAGAGAAGTTTCCGCTGGTGCTGGTAGCGAAACGCATCCAAAATTTCCCTACGAAAGTGAGGCCAATTATCCAAGTCGTGCCAGTACATCCACACTACGTGAGTTTGATCGGCATGAGCGTAAGCTTGGAGAGTAAACGGAGACTGAGCAACCAGTTCAAAGGGCTGACCGGCGCCGACGAAGCCCAAAAAAGCTTCTTCTGTAGTTTTGTCAGCGGATTTTGACTTCGCCGCTGCGGCGCTAACTTGAGCGCTGCCTACGAGCCGCACAGAACCTTTCTGAACTAAATACAGCAGTCCGGGTCTTGCGGGAATCCGCTCGTCTTTGCTAAAAGTGCGGCAGCGGTAGTGTTCCTGGGCCCAGTCGATAATTCGCTGCCAAGTGATAAAAGGTCTATCGATAGTCTCTAGAGGTGTGGAAGTTGATTGCATAGGTGAGGCTCTGGGATATATTTGATCAGTGAGAAAAACAGCTTCTGCCAGCAGTTAGAGTCGATTAGGGAGTTACCCCCCTAACCTCTCCTTCAGAACCGTGCGTGAGACTTTCACCTCACACGGCT